>JACCTC010000398.1 GCA_013812655.1 Deltaproteobacteria bacterium
GCATCTCCTCGTCGGGGAACGGGAACGTCACCCGGTAGGTGAGCCGGCGCTTGAACGCCGGGTCGATCGCGTTGCCGAAGTTCGTGGTCAGGATCGCGATGCCTTCGAAGGTGTCGAGCCGCTGCAGCAGGTAGTTGACCTCCATGTTCGCGTACCGGTCGACCGAGGTCTTGACGTCGGTGCGCTTGGCGAACAGCGAGTCGGCCTCGTCGAACAGCAGCATGACCTGGCCGTCTTCCGCGGCGTCGAACAGCGAGCTGAGGTTCTTCTCGGTCTCGCCGATCCACTTCGAGGTGATGCGCGAGACGTCGACGCGATAGAGCTCGAGGCCGAGGTCGCGCGCGATCACGCCGGCGACCATCGTCTTGCCGGTGCCCGGGCTGCCCTGGAACAGCGCGGTGATCCCGCGCGCGGTGGTCAGTGTCTTGTCGAAGCCCCACTGCTCGTAGACGAGCTTGCGGTGGCGCACGCGGGCCGTGAGCTCGAGGAGCGTGTCGGTGAGATCATCGGGCAGCACGATGTCGGCCCAGCTCGCGAGCCGGGTCACGCGGTTCGCGATCGCGCCGAGCCGGTTCTCGAGGTGCTGGCGCACAGTGTCGTCGAGCTCGCGAACCCAGCCGATGGCATCGCTCGGTCGATCTGGCCGTTGCGAGACATCTGCGCAGACTCGCTCGATGATGCCGGGACCTACGCGATAGCGCGCGGCGAGATCACTCGGATCTGGCAGGTCGATCTGGTAGCGCTCGAGCGCGATCGTCCACGACGCGGCACGCTCGGCCTCGTTGCGTTGCGGCAGATCGAGTAGCAGGTAGCCGGGGTCGAGCGGGATCTGCGCCTCGGTGGGCAGCCGGATCGCGAGCGGGCCCGGGTGGCTGCGCAGCACGAGGCCGAGCTGGATCCGGATCTCGGGCTTGTCCGTCGCGATCGTCTCGAGCCCGTCGAGACATGGCACGAGGCCGCGTAGGAGCGCGCGGCGAAGCGTGTTGTCGACGTGCTGCGCGAGATCCGCATCGCGCGGAATCCTCGTGACATCGATGATGCCGAGCGAACGACCGGCGCGCGCCGCGAGCGACGTCAGCAGCGTGTGACGTCCGGAGCCAGTGCGACCTCGCACGACGATCCGCACCTGCTCGTCGGCACGGGGGCTCGCGAGGAAGCGCAGTGCCCGCGCCACGAGCTCGCGTGGCAGCTGCAGCTCCTCGACATCGCGCTCGACCTCGCGCACGACGAGCCGCGGATCGGGCTCACCAGCGGTCTCGCGATTCGCGATGAACCGGACGATCAGCGGATCGACCGAGAGGCGGACGAACGGTCGTGTGCCGGGGCCGACCGTGACGAGGCCGTAACGGCGCAACGGATGATCGGCATCGAGCTCGCGCGCGATCTGCGCCCGGAAACTCTCGCCGAGGATCCACCCGAGCAGATGCTCGTCGATCAGTGGGCGTCCCGGATCGTTGCCGAGGATCGCGTAGAGCCGCGCGAGCTCGGCGCGCAGGCGCGGCGCGACGATCAGGAACAGGATGACGCGCGCGACTGGCGACAGCTCGAAGTCGGCCGCGATCATGTCGAGCGGCGTCGGCCGGTCTCCGCGCGCGGCGTCGGCAGCGCTCAGCACGTCCTCGAGCGCGCGCAGCCGGCTCGTCGCCTCGTCGAGCTCGTCGGCGACCTGCCCCCTCATGATTCCCAGCAGGCCGATGACCTCGTCTGCGAACGGAGGCCTCCTCGGATCCTGACCGGTGATGCGCCCGCGGTCCCAGGCCTCGACGATCGCGACGTGTACGCGCGCTGCGACCACCTGCAGCCGGAGCTCGATCGCCTCGGCAATCTCCCCATCCGGGGCGAGTGGCAGACGCGACGACGGATCGAGCCGGACCAGCGGCTCGTCGGGGAGCCGGTCGTCCGCACGCGGGTCGTCGGGGATCACGGCCGGCCGGTCTGCCACCGCCGCGCACTGTAGCGCGAGACGCGGTTCGCGCCGGCACCGGGCCCGAGATGGGCCGAGATGGACCGAGCCAGCGGATGCTGGCGAGCGGGGACCGAGCCAGCGGATGCTGGCGAGCGGGGACGGTGTGGGCTCGCAGGTTTGCTAAGCTCGCGCGTGGTGGCTTCCGACCGACGGCGGCGGATCTTGCGGTTCTTCGGAACCCGCGGCGACCTGCTGGCCGCCGAGAGTCCCGGAATTGTCGTCTACGACGCGGGCGGTCACATCCGCGTACGCGCCGAGGTCGAGGGGCTGCTCGATGTGGTCGCCGTCAACGAGGAGCTGTGGGCGATCACCGCGGGAGAGCTGGTGCGGCTCGCCGTCAAGGATGGTCGCGAGCTCGGCCGCGAGCCGCTCGACTACATCGATCCGGACGGTCGGTTCATGCAGTCGTCGTCGGCACCCCATCTCCCGGTCTGGCACGGCATCCAGCCGGTCGTCGTGCGCACTGCGCCGGCGCGGACCGAGGCCCCGGGTTCCGGCGGCGAGTTGATCATGCCGGTCGCCGACGGGCGCTGGCTGCTCTGGCAGAGCGGCCAGTTACGGATGTGGCGCACGATCGGCGAGGCGTGGCGACGCTCGGTCGGCGAGCCCGGCTCGCGCCCGGTCGATGCGCAGATCGTGCTCGAGGGCCGACTGTTCGTGCTCGCGCAGCGTCGGGCGAGTGACTCCGCCGAAGCCGGCGAGCTGCGGCTCACCGTGGTCGCGGTCTCCGACGGCGCGCAGAACACGCACCTGCGGATCCCCGCGGTCCAGCAGCTCGCGTTCGCGGCGCGGCGCGGGCTTGCCGTCGCTCGCACGCACGATCGACTCAGCGTGATCGACCTGCGCTTCGGTCGCTTGATGCGCGACCTCGTGATTCCCGACGGCATCACTGACTTCGCCGTCGACGAGAGTCTCCAGCGGATCGCGCTCGCGAACGCGGATGGCCTCGAGCTCGTGCGGCCCGATGCGCTGTCGGCACCAGCGGTCGAGGATCACGAGACGCGTGACGCGCGCGAAGGCAGTGCGACGAATGGCGAGAGCCACACCGTCAGCGTCGAGGTGCTGCCCGAGCCGGCCCCACCGCCGGAGCCACCGCCGACCGTCGTCAGCGAGCCGGACGCACCGCTGCCGGACGATCCGCTCGTGCGGCTCGTGCCCGTCGAGGTCACCGCGACCGCGACCGCCGCCGAGATCCAGCAGGACATTCATCTCCGGCTGCAGCTCGCGAGCGCACGCGCGGCCGTGGCGATCGCCCAGGCGTGGGACTGCGGTCGGATCTCGAAGCAGGATCCGTCGCGGCCGCCGTTCGCGCTCGAGGTTGCCGGGCTGCTCGGGCTCGCGAGTGGCCGTGCCGCCGATGATCTCGCGGCCGCCGGCAGCATGCTGCGCGCCACCGAGGAGCTCGTGCGCACCGGCGAGCAGGCGCGCACCGATCGGCAGGTCCCGCTCGAGGTCCTCGCGCGCGATTTCCAGCTCACTCCGACGGCAGTCTCGATCGTGTTCGCGATCGTCGCCCCCCACCTGCGCGGCGAGCTCGCCCGGCTCTACGGCATCCTCGCGAATGATCCGGGACGGCCGCTCGTCGACGAGCACCTCCTCGGCCTCTTGATCGGAACCGGTTACACCGAGGAGATCGCACGCGAGCTCGACGGCGATCGGCCGCTCCGCCGCTTTGGCCTCGTGCGTATCGGCGGCGGTGAGCGACCGTTCGCCGGACTCGCGGTCGATCCACTCGTCGTCCGCTACATCGCGAACCAGCCTGCGGAGGGCGAGCCCGATCAGTTCCTCAAGCTGCGCCACTCGGACCGTGACGTCGCGGAGCTCCAGATGCCGCGTGCGCTGCTCGCGAAGGCGCTGCGCTTCCTGTCGAGCGCGAGAGAGAACGAGCCAGTGCGGATCGTCGTGCGCGGCCGAACCGGCGCTGGTCGCCACACGCTGCTGACCTCGCTCGCGGCGCGCGCGGGCCGCTCGCTCGGCATCATCGACATCACGACGATCCCGCGCGAGACCGGCAAGCTCGCGCCAGCCGTCGAGGCGGTGCTGCGGCGCGCGCTACTCCGCGGCCTCATCCCGTGCATCGACGGACTCGAGCTACTCGCCGCCGAGGAACCCGATACCAAGACGCAGATCGGCATCGTGCTGCGCAGCCATCCCGGTCCGATCGCGATCCGGCTACCGGCCGACGCCCAGATCCCGCTCGACCCGGGCTACCTGCTGCTCGATGTCCCCGGACGCAACGAGGCCGAGCGCGGCGTGTCGTGGGGCATCGCGCTCGAGCGCTATCGCATCGAGCTCACCGACCCGAGTGACCTGGCGGCGCGCTATCGCGTCGGTCCCGGCATCATCGAGCGCGTCTGCTCCGAGCTCTCGAAGCGTCCGGATCGCCCCACGACGGCCGCAGCGTGGGTCAAGGAGCTCGACGATGCCGTGCGCCAGCATCTCGAGAACCGGCTCGGCACGACGGCGAATCGCGTGCACCGGCTCGCGAGCTGGGCCGACATCGTGCTGCCCGAGGACATCACCGACTCGCTGCTCGAGCTCACCGCACGCGTGCGGCACCGCAAGATCGTTTACGAGCAGTGGGGCTTCGACAAGACACTGACCACCGCGCGTGGGATCACCGCGCTGTTCCAGGGCAGCCCGGGTACCGGCAAGACGATGGTCGCCGGCGTGATCGCGCGCGACCTCGGCCTCGAGCTCTATCGCGTCGACGTCTCGCGCATCACCTCGAAGTGGATCGGCGAGACCGAGAAGAACCTCGGCTCGCTGTTCGACGCCGCGGAAGACGGCCAGGTCATGCTGCTGTTCGACGAGGCTGACTCGCTGTTCGCCAAGCGCACCGAGGTCAAGACCTCGGTCGATCGGTACGCGAACATGGAGGTCAACTACCTCCTGCAGCGGCTCGACACCTTCGAAGGCATCGCGATCCTGACCACGAACTTCGGCAACGCGATCGACCCGGCGTTCAAGCGCCGGCTCACCTACCGGGTGACGTTCCCGTTCCCCGACGAGGAGATGC
>JACCTC010000154.1 GCA_013812655.1 Deltaproteobacteria bacterium
CTCCATCTCGGGTCCCGGTGCGCCGCCGCGATCGATGGGCCGGGCGCGAAACAGCTTGACGGTCTGATCGCGCAGCGTCGCCTGCGCGCCTGGCCACGGATCGACGCCGCGGATCCGCGCCGCGACCGCGTCCGCCGGCTGCGTGAAGTCGATCGCGCCGTCGGCCTTCGTGAGCATCGGCGCGTGGGTCGCGGCCGCATGGTCCTGCGCGAGCGCACATGCCTCGCCGCGGATGATCAGCTCGATCGCCTCGACGAGCGCGGCCGCACCGATCGGCGCGAGGCGCGCGAGGAGCTCGCCGGACGTCTCGTCGGGGTCGATCGCGACGCGCTTCTCGAGGATCACCGGGCCGGTGTCCATGCCCTCGTCGAGCTGCATGATCGTCACCCCGGTCTCGCGCTCGCCGTGGATCACCGCCCACTGCACCGGCGCGGCGCCGCGATACTTCGGCAGGATCGACGCGTGGACGTTGATGCAGCCGCGCGGCATCGCAGTGAGGACGTCGGGCGGCAAGATCTTGCCGTACGCGACGACCGCCGCGAGCTCCGCGCCCGATGCGATCAGCGCGTCCCGCAGCTCGCCGGTGCGGGCCGAGCGCGGCTGGGCGACCGGCAGCCCGAGGTCGACGGCAGTCGTCTTGACCGGCGGCGCGCTGACCTGCCCTCCCCGTCCGGCGGGCTTGTCGGGTTGTGAGATCACGAGCGCGACGTCGTGCGCCCCCGCGAGCGCGCGCAGGCACGGCACCGCGAACTCGGGTGATCCCATGAAGACGACACGCACGCGCTGGACTCTACTCGATCAGGTTCGACAGGTACGTCACGCGCAGCCGATCGTCGCGCAGCACGCGGAAGGCCTCGTCGAGGACGTTCGCGATGTCGTCGAGCTCCTGGGCGAGCTCGCGGCGGAGGTCCGCCGGGAAGCAGTCGGCGGCGAAGTCACGGCGGGCCGACTGGTACGCGCGGCGGATCTCGAAGGCGGTCGCGTCGCGGCGGACGCCGAGCAGCGCGAAGTAGTCGGCGTCGGTCACGAGTTGCCACCGCGCGCGCACGCGCTCGCGATCGATCGCGAGATCGGTCTCGCCCACGAGCGCAGTGCTCTCGTCGGGGATCTCGGTGTCAGTTCGACGCGCGGTCGCCAGGCCGAGCACGCAAAGCCCCCACGCGAGCGGCAGCAGGTCCGCGACATCGATGCCGCCGGCGCGCGAGACCGTCGCGAGATCCGCCTGGCCATCGAACGCGGCGAGTGCAGCGCGCTCCTCGGCGGCGAGGTCGCCCATGTTGACGATGCCGCCCAGACGCTCGCGATCCGCGACCTCGATCACGGTCGATGGCGGGCCGATCAGCCGCTCGAGCGTCGTCCGGTCGAGCTTGCGGCGAATTCCCTCGAGGATCAGCGACGCGGGGTGCCGTGATAGCCGGATGCGTTCGGCCGAGGGCTCGGTGTCGACGGTGATCCGGTAGTGCCCGCGGTCCCAGCCGAACAGCGAGTAGACGATGTCCTCGACGTGACGGCGCACGGCCGGCAGCAGCTCGCGGCGCTTGAGGTAACCGAGATCGACGAGGATCTCGCCGATCCGTCGCCCGGACTCCGAGACCATCGTCTGGCATCGCTCGTACTGCGACGCGGTGATCTTGCCCTCGCGCACGAGCAGCCCGCCCATCCGATCGCGCGGCTCGCTCGACGATGCGAACACCGGCCGCCCCTGATCGAAGAACACGACTGTCTCGATCTCGTCGCGGCGGAACCCGACGCGGCCCGTCGCGGACGTCACGAACATCTTCGCGAGCAGCATCGCGGCATCCGAGACACCGCGTACGATCTCGCCGCTGTCGGGCAGGCCGCGCTCGCGAACGCCAGCCTGCGTGTCCCACGAGCCCGGCGAGGTCGTGTGGTCGAGCGAGGCGCGCGAGATGCCCGCGGAGCGCGACTCGATCTCGGTGACCCCGCCGCCGAGCGGCAGATCCTCGCCGAGCGCGGCGAGATCGATATGGGTGTGGTGATCGTGGCGCGGTGCGAGATCCGCGGGTGATGCGAGGACGCCGCCGGCCTCGCCGCCCTGGAACAGGCGCTGCGCCATCATCGACATCTTGGCGCGCAGCTGGCGTGCGAAGTCGCGACCGTCGCCGACCGGCTCGGGGGTCGATTCATCAGGTGGTGGCGTGGCATCCGGCAGATCGTCGAGGCCCTCGAGACGGCCCTCGGCGTGGCGCTCGCTGCCCTGGTTCATCACCAGCTCGTCGTCGAATTCGTCGAGGGCGAGGCCGAGGTCGTCGGTCTCGCGCCGGTCAGCCTCGATCCCGCGCGGCCGCGAGTCGCGGTCGGTGAGCGCCGCGAGCGGCAGCGGTGTCGACCAGTGCTCAGCGGTGAGCGCGCGCTCGGTCATCACGACTGACCCGTCACCCGTCCGCGTCCGCGCGCCCACAGGCATCGGATCGTTCGAGATCGACCGCGACTGTTCGGGCGGATCTGGCTCGTCGCGCAGGATCAGCGTGGGTTCGCGCGTCGGCGCCTCGGCCGGCGGTTCGGACCACGGCCGATCCTGGAGATCGCTCGTCGTCCCGGGCCGCCACGCATCGTGGGCGGCGACCGCGTCCATGTGCGGAGCGGTGTTTGCTCGCGGCCGGATCATGATCGGCGGTGGCAGCGGTGCGGGCTCGTCGTGGTGCTCTTCCTCGCCGATATCGTCGCTGACATCGATGATCGAGTCCGCGAGTGCGGCCCAGCGTGCACGCAGCGCCGCGCGTTGCTTCGAGCTCGGCTCGTCGACGACGGGCAACGGTGCCGGCGTGCGTGGCGTGGCCACGATCCCCGGTGATGTCGCGTGCGGCATCGGCACCACGCCTCGCACCGCAGCGACCGCCTCGATGCCGCTCGCGACCGCGAATCGCAGCGCGTTCGGCGAGATCGGACTCGTCACGAAGCGATCGGGCGCGAGCTCGTTCGCATCCGCCACGTTGCGGATGGTGCCCTTGTCGCCGTCGCCGATCACGACGACCGCGACCTCGGTTCGCGGCACCATGCCGCGCAGGGTCTCGACGAGTGCCGGCGCATCACCCGCCGCGAGCGTCGCGGTCACGATGACGACGTGCGGCTTGCGCGCCGCGAACAGATCGATCGTGTCATCGCCACCCGAGCTGACGAGCAAGTTGATGTGGCCGCCCGAGATCTCGGTCAGCAGCGGCTCGGCAAGCGCACTGACCAGCTCCGCGATCCGCTCTGGATCGGCAACGACCAGGACACACGGCAACATGGCAGACGAGGGATCCGGCACGAGTTTCCCGAGGACTCCCGCGGCAGTATACTCGATCGGCCGCTCGTCACACCGGCCCGGCCTGCCCGGACGGTGAACGGACGGCGATCGGACGGCGCAGGGCGGTAGCGGCGGCGTTACATCGCGGAGATGGGATCGACGTCCAGCCCGATGCGAACCGCGCTCGGCACCTCGTGGGCGAGCATGCCGCGGGCGACCCGGCGGAGGGCGTGGCGGTCGCTGCTGCGCAGCCAGATCTGCCAGCGCGTGCGGCCGCGTAGCTTCTCGATCGGCGCGGGCACCGGGCCGCGGACCTCGACCTCGGCCCCGACGTCCGGCCGGCGCGCGAACGCCGTCGCGAGCTCGGCAAGCCGCTTCGCGGTGCCCGCGACCTCGTGCTCGTCGGCTCCGTCGATCCGCACCGCGATCAGCCGGCCATGCGGTGGATACCCGAGCTCCGCACGGGCAGCGAGCTCGGCGACGTAGAACTGCTCGTAGTCGTGGGCCGCGGCGGCGACCACGGCCGGGGCCTCCGGGCGATACGTCTGGATCATCACGCGGCCGAGCCGCTCGCCGCGCCCGGCGCGCCCGGCGACCTGCGCGAGGAGCTGGAACGTGCGCTCGGACGCGCGGAAGTCGGGGATGTTCAGGCCGGTATCCGCGCACAGCACACCGACGAGCGTCACGCCGGGGAAGTCGTGACCCTTGGTGACCATCTGCGTCCCGACGAGGATGTCGATCTCGCGGCGCGCGACCCGCGCGAGCACGGCCTCGATCTTCGCGCCGGTCGCGACGTCACGATCGAGGCGCGCGACCCGGGCGTCGGGGAACGAGTGCGCGACCGCGGCCGCAACCTTCTCGGTGCCGAGGCCCTTGCGCTCGATCGAGCCAACCGCCTTGCAGCTCGGGCAAGCCTCGGGCACCCGTTGCTGGAAGCCACAGTAGTGGCACGACATCCGATCGCTGTGGCGGTGGTAGGTCAACGAGACCGAGCAGTGCGGGCAGCGAAAGCCGTGACCGCACGCCTTGCACAGCACGAACGTCGCGAACCCGCGGCGGTTGAGAAACAGGATCGTCTGATCGCCGGTCGCGAGGGTCTCGCCGATCGCGGTGCGTAGCGGCGCTGACAGCATCGCCTCGTCGTCGGGCATGAACTTCCGCAGATCGATGATCTCGACGATCGGCATCGGTCGCGCGGTCGGCCGCACGGTCAGCGCGAGCTTTTTATAGGTGCCGCGCTCGGCGTGCGCTGCCGACTCGAGGCTCGGGGTCGCCGACCCGAGGACGCAGACCGCGCCGGCGCGTTGCGCGCGGACCAGCGCGACGTCACGCGCGTGATACCGCACGCCCTCGTCTTGCTTGAACGAGCCATCGTGCTCCTCGTCGACGACGATCACGCCGAGCGACGCGAGCGGCGCGAATACCGCCGACCGTGCACCGACCGCGATCGTCGCGTCGCCGCGCCGCAGCCGCGACCACTCGCCGAGCCGCGCCTGCTCCGTCAGCCCGGAGTGCAGGATCGCGACGAGGTCGCCGAAGCGCGCGCGAAATCGCGCCGCGAGCTGCGGGGTCAACGAGATCTCCGGGACGAGCACGAGCGCGGTGCGCTTCGCCTCGAGCGCCTCGGCGATCACCCGCAGGTAGACCTCGGTCTTGCCGCTGCCGGTCACGCCGTGGAGCAGGAACGGCCGGAACTTGGGGGCCGCCGCTGACGTGTCGTGCAGCACGCCGGTGATCTCGGTGACCGCGACCGCCTGCTCGGCGGTCAGCACGGGCGGCGCGGAGACCGGCATGTCGGCGCCGGTCGCCACCGCACCGAGCGCGAGCTCGCGATCGGTGACCGCGACGAGGCCGGCCTTCTCGAGCTCGCGCAGCGCAACCTTCGCGCCGGGCACCCGCAGCTCGAGCACGCCGACCGCGATCGCCTTGCCGCTCGCGAGCTCGTCGATCACCGCGAGCTGCTTCTTCGCGCGCTTGACCTTCTCGCGTGCCTCGTCGAGGGTCGCGCGGAGCGTCGCGACACGCTCGACCTTGAGCTTCGCGCGTGCCTTCGCACGCTGATCGCGGCGTTCGGCGAGCCCCTGGTTGACGAGCGCGTCGACGACATGCCGCATCGCGGCGGACATCCCGGCGACCGGCACGCTGCCCCCCGCGAGCTTGGCGAGCATCACGCGCTGCTTCGCTGGCAACGCCGAGCCCGCACCGTCGGCTGCCGCGCGCCCCTCGTCGGTCAGCCCGATCACCGCGCGTGCCGCGATCCCGCTGCCCGCAGGCAACGCGGCGCGCATCACCTCGCCGGGCGGTGCCTCGTAATAGTCCGCGACCCACAAGCAGAGCTCGACGAGATCGAGCGTCAGCGCCGGGACGTCACCGTCGAGCACTTCGGTCAGATCGATCGGCGTGACGCCCTCGGGCGGCACCGCCTCGGTGCGGACGACGACACCAGTCACCTTGCGCGACCCGAACCGCACGAGCACGCGCGCCCCGACCTGCGCGCGAGCCACCAGGTGCGGCGGCACCCGATAGTGGTAGCGCCCGGCGACCGGCAGCGTCACCGCGACCTCGCTGTAGTGCTCGGTCATCCGCTCACTTCGCGCCGGCGGCCTCGAGCATCTCGCGACACAGCTCGAGTACCGCGTCGCGCAGCGCCGGTCGCTTGAGCGCGTACGCGAGGTTCGCGCGCAAGTACCCGAGCTTGTCGCCGGCATCGTGACGCACGCCCTCGACGACGACGCCGTAGAGACCCTCGGACGACTTCGCGAGCTCGTAGAGGCCGTCGGTCAGCTGGATCTCGCCGCCCGCACCCGGCTTGGTGTTCTCGAGGTGTCCCCAGATCGACGGCGGCAACACGTAGCGGCCGACGATCGCCCACCGGCTCGGCGCGGTGCCGGGCTTCGGCTTCTCGACCATCTCGCGGATCCGCATGCGGCCGGCGCCGTTGCCGGCCGGCACCATGTCACCGGCAACGATGCCGTACATGTGCTCCTTGCCCGCTGGCACCTCCATCACCATCACCGCGCCCGCGCCGGTCTCCTCGTAGACACGCGCGAGCTGCGCGATCGCGGGATCGCGATCGTTGTCGACGAGATCGTCGCCGAGCAGCACCGCCGCCGCCTCGCCGCCGACCGCCTCGCGCGCGCACAGCACGGCGTGGCCGAGGCCGAGCGGCTGCTTCTGGCGGACAGAGTGCAGACGCGCCATCTTCGCGATCGCCGCCATCTCGTCGGCGAGCTTGCCGTTGCCGCGCTCGCGCAGCGTGTGCTCGAGCTCGTACGCGTGGTCGAAGTGATCTTCGATCGCAGCCTTGTGGCGACCGTTGACGACGATGATGTCGGTGATGCCGGCGCGGACGGCCTCGTCGATCACGAGCTGGATCGTCGGCACGTCGACGATCGGCAGCATCTCCTTTGGCACCGCCTTGGTTGCCGGCAGGAACCGCGTACCGAGTCCTGCCGCCGGGATCACTGCTTTTCGAACCTTGCGCGGAGCGGTCATCTGGCGGTCACCTTACCATCGCCGTCGGACATGACCGAGCACCGCCCGTTCCCGCCGTCGCCTCGTCGCAGGGCGCTCGCACGCCGCGCGGGTGTGCACGCCGCGAGCCCGATCGTCGTCGGTGGGATCGCGTGTGCGGCTGCGCTCGTCGCTGCGTGGGGGCTCGCCGCTGCGGGGTCGACGCGTCTCGGTCACTGGATCGAAGCAGCTTCGCGCGGTGACGCGACGCTCGC
>JACCTC010000444.1 GCA_013812655.1 Deltaproteobacteria bacterium
CGAGCTGCTCGAGCCAGCCGCGCGTCCGCGCTGCCCAGGCGGCGACCCGGGCCGGCGGCCCGGCGCGATACGGGAACCACACGGCTCCCGCGATCGCCGACGTCGTGTGCTGCGAGTCCGCGCCCGCGACGATGCGAACCTCGTGGCCGTGCTCCTCGAGCGTGAGCGCGGTGGTCAGCCCGATGACGCCGGCGCCGACGACGGTGACCTGCACGATCACAGCATAGCGGATGCTACCGTGGTGGCGTGGATCCGCTGGTGATCGGCCTGCTCGCGGTCACCGCGTTCTTCGCGGGGATCGTCGACGCGATCGCGGGCGGCGGCGGCTTGATCACGTTGCCGGCATTGCTCGCGGCGGGGCTGCCGCCGCATGTCGCGCTCGGCACCAACAAGGGCCAGAGCGTGTGGGGCTCGGGCGCGGCGCTGTTCGCGTTCTGGCGTGCCCGCCGGGTCGACGCGAAGCAGGCGACGCTCGCGTTCCCGCTCGGCCTGATCGGTGCGGCAATCGGCGCCGAGCTCGTGCTGCTCGTCGATCGCGATGCCTTGCGGCCGATCGTGATCGCGATGCTGATCGGCGCCGCCGGGTTGCTCGTCATCCGCAAACCGGCCGGGGATGGCGACGACACGCCGACGCCGGAGCGTGCGCGCCGCTATTTGATGTTCGCGGCGACCCTCGCGTTCGTGATCGGGGCGTACGACGGCTTCTTCGGCCCGGGCACCGGGACGTTCCTGATCGTCGGCTTCGTCGCGCTGTGCGGCAAGAGTCTGATGCGGGCGACCGCGGACGCCAAGGTCGTGAACTTCGCGTCGAACCTGGCATCGCTCGCGGCGTTCGCGTACGCGGGGACGGTTGCGTGGGCGGTCGCGCTGCCGATGGCAGGCGGCCAGCTCCTCGGCGGGCTGGTCGGCGCGCGGCTCGCGCTCCAGGGCGGTGCGCGGCTGATCCGGATCATGGTGCTGGTGGTCTCGGGCGCGCTCGTGATCAAGCTCGTCGTCGATCTCGTGCGTTGAAGCTCGGAGACTCAGCAGGGACCGGCGGTGGTCTGGCCGAGCTGGAAGCAGTAGCGCTGCGGCGCCGTCGCGCCCTCGCTCATCGTCAGCGTGAGCTCGCAGGTCGTCGGCTCCTGGGCGAACGGGCGGACGCTGAACAGCTCGATGCTGTCGACCTTGCGATCGCCGGGCTGCGCGTTCGCCAGCAGCTGGAACGAGCCGAGCGCGTCGTCGGTCGCGTCCTCGCAGCGCGCGTGAACGATGACGTGGGGCGCGCCCGGCGGCAGCGCGGACTTCGCCTCGAGCTCGACGTCGACGGTCAGCGAGATGCCACCCGCGCTTGCTCGCGTCGTGCGCGCCGCGACCGCGACGTACTCGACGGTGGCCGGTCCGGACGGACCGTCGTCGCGGATCACGAAGATCCACAGCAGCGCACCGGCGCCACCGATCAGGAGCAAGAACGCGATCCCGCGGATCACGTGACGGCCGCGAGACCCTTCGCCGCGCGGAGGTCGCGCACGAGCTGGGCCTGACCATCGGCGTGATAGCTCGAGCGCACGAGCGGACCGGCGACGACATGCGTGATGCCGGCTTCGCGCGCGAACTGCTCGAGCTCGACGAACTCGGTCGGGTGGACGTAGCGCTCGATCGGCAGGTGCCCCTTGCTCGGCGCGAGGTACTGGCCGAGCGTGACGATGTCGACGCCGAGGCCGGCGAGCTCGCGCAGCACGCTCTCGACCTCCTCACGGGTCTCGCCGAGGCCGAGCATCAGCCCGGTCTTGGTCACCGCGTCGCGCTTGCGCGCGTGCTCGAGGATCTTGTAGCTGCGCGGATAGCTCGCCTGCACGCGGACCTGGCGCGACAGCCGCGGCACGGTCTCGAGGTTGTGTGCGAACACGTCCGGATCGGCGTCGAGCACGATGTCGACGTGCTCGGTCTTGCCCTTGAAGTCGCCGGCGAGCACCTCGAGCGTCATCTGCGGGCACGCGGCCTTGACCCGCCGGATCGTCTCCGCCCAGTGCGCGGCACCGAAGTCGGGCAGGTCGTCGCGATCGACGCACGTGATCACCGTGTGCTCGAGCTGCAGCCTCCCGAGCATCTCGGCGACTCGCCGCGGCTCGTCGGGATCGGCGGGGAGCGGCCGGCCGGTCGTGACATCGCAGAACCGGCACGACCGCGTGCAGATGTCGCCGAGGATCATGATCGTCAGCGCGCGGCGGGTCCAGCACTCGCCGATGTTCGGG
>JACCTC010000448.1 GCA_013812655.1 Deltaproteobacteria bacterium
CCTTGCGAGCATGGTGCAGCCGGGTCCACACCGTCGCGACCGGGATCCCGAGGCGCTCGGCGATCAGCTCGCCAGACCACTCCTCGACCTCGTGCAGCACGAGCACCGCGCGCTTCTTCCAGGGCAACTTTGCGAGAGCCCGGGCGAGTGCCGCGGAGTCCTCGGCCTGCACGAGGCCGCGCAGCGCAGTGGCCGACGTCGCGGCGTCGTGGTCATCCGCGTCGCGGGTCGGGCCGAAGCACAGGCGCCGCAGCCGCTCGCGCCGCAGGTGCGCACCGACCACGCGGTAGGCGATCTGGAACAGCCACGTCGTCAGCTTCGCGCGCCCTTCGAACTCCTGGAGGCGCCGGTGCACGACGGCAAAGACCTCCTGGGTCAGATCCTCTGCGTGCTCGATCCCGGCGAGCCGGACGACCACGCGGTAGGTGTAGTCGAACTGCGCCTCGTAGACCGCGTCGAACTCGAGGCGGTCGACAGTCTCGATGCTGATCGCGGTCTCGCTGGGCACGCTCGCCGTCTGCGTGCACATCTCAGAAGCGACCACTCATCGAGAGCGCGGCACCGGATGGCAGCGGGGCGACTGTAAGGTCCACGCCAACCTGGCGCAACCGCCGCTGGTACGCCACCACTGGATCGGGGACGAGCGCGTACCAGGCGGCCAGGCCGACGGTCAGGCCACCGAGGATGAGGCCGTCGATGAGCTGGCGCTCGGACTCCGCGGCATTGGTCTCGTAGGCGGACAGCAAGAGGCAGGCGATCGACGCCGCCGCCGGAGGTACGAGGTAGCGCCACCGCGGCCGCTCCGACGCGAGGAACGTGCGCTCGTACGCGGCGAGCTCGGTCGCCGAGAGCTGGGCACGCTGCTGTGGCGTCTTGATGCGCTCGCGGATCCGTCCGAGCTCCGCGCGGGACGGCGCCTGTTGCCGCGCGCCGTCGATGGCGCGCCACACGCCGGTCACCGCGATCGTGGCGCCGAAGATCAGGTCGGTCTCGTGGAAGCTGTCGCGCTGTACCTCGAGCGACATGTCGTCGACCGCGACTCCGCTGAACGCATCCGCGGCGATCAAGGTACCGAAGCCGAGCGCGAAGGTCAGTTCGCTCATCGTGGTGGAGTGGCGCGACGGCCAGGTCGTGTACGCCAGCGTGCCGCCGGTCGCGAGCACGGCCGCGCTCCCTACCGTCAGCACCTGCGACGTTGTCGAGAGATCGTCGTCGTACAGCAGGCTGCCGACGCTGATGGCGACGCCGATCGCGAGCCCCATGGCCTTACCGTCCCGCTCCTTCCGCGCGTCGCGAGCCGTGTGGCGCGGCAGCGCTCCCGCGAGGAGCACGGCGCGTTCGGCGTGCGCCTGATCGGCCAGCTGCGCGCAGCCTTCACGCTCCGCGAGCATTCCGAGCACCACGTCGGCGGCACGCCGGGCCGCGACGTCGCGCTCCGCCGGCAGCACGCCGACGAGCCGCGCCTGGGTGCAGCCGACCGCCGCGAGCGTCGCCGTCCACACCCCGGCCGCGCGGCTCAGCCCGAGGTCGACGTTGGCCGCGAGCGCCGCACCGAGCATTGCGCGGGTCGCGGCCGTCAGCTCGGCGTCGGCGATCGGCTGCGGCACGCCTGCCACGTCGAGTGGCGGGGCGAGCGTGCTCGCGACGAACGCAGCCACCACATCGGGCATCGAGTGACAGGGGGCGCCCTCGAGCGTTCCCGTGAGGTCGTGGCCGTCCCCGCGCACCTCGACGGCGACCCGGTCGCCGTCCGCGCGCACCCGGATCTCGACCACACCGTCGGCGCGGTTCGGCGCCTGCAGCACGACCTGCGCCGGAAACGCCGCGTGCCGCGTGATCGCGCTCGCGACGGCGGACGGCGCGAGGCAGGCGGGCTCCTGCCCGGTCCGCACGACGAGCACGCGGCGCGTGGCCTCGTCCGCGTGGCCGATACGCGTCCACCCGAAACCAACGCAGAGACCGAAGATCATGACGATCCGCTTCATGCAGGACTAGTGTCTACCGGTCGCCCGGACCTTCACGAAATCGTACCGGCGATCGATCTCGATCGCGCGCCTTGCGACGCGGGCGACGACGCATCGCTGTAGGCGGGCTCGTCATCATGCATGGAAGTTTGGCGCACGACGCAGACCACTTGCTGAGGCGGCGTCCCGTTGTAGGGTGCGGTGATGAGACGCGGTTTTCTCGTTGCGTGCATCGCCGCAGGTGCCTGTTCGAAGGCCGAGCCGAAGCAATCCGCGCGCGACCGCGTGGTGCAACAGGGTCCTACGGCCGCGGCCGCGGATCCTGCGATGTTGCCACCCGCCGGCAAAGCGCCGGCGCCCGCCACCATCGACAAGGAGCTCGCGCCGATGTGGAACACGCCGATCAAGACACTGCAGGGCAAGGACACGCAGCTCGCGAGCTATCAGGGCAAGGCCCTGCTGGTCGTCAACGTCGCGAGCAAGTGCGGCTTGACCCCGCAGTACGCGACCCTCGAGGCCCTGCAGAAGAAGTACGGACCGAAGGGCTTCACCGTGATCGGCTTCCCGTGCAACCAGTTCGGCGGCCAGGAGCCGGGCACCGCCGGCGAGATCCAGGAGTTTTGCTCGACGACCTACGGCGTCACCTTCCCGATGATGGAGAAGGTCGACGTCAACGGCCCCGGCCGCCACGAGATCTACAAGGCGCTGACCGCGATCGCCGACGCCGAGGGACGCACGGGTGACATTCGCTGGAACTTCGAGAAGTTCGTGGTCTCCGCCGACGGCACGAAGGTCACGCGGTTCTCGCCCAAGGTCACGCCCGATGACCCGACGCTGATCGCCGCGGTCGAAGCGGCGCTGCCGCGGTAGCCGGAGCGCGCCGTCGCCATCGCATCGACACGCCCAGGAGGCCGCGTTCAGCGCAGCTGCGCGTAGCATGTGAGCTGCATGACAGCGATGTGTCTCGCTTGCGCGCTCGTCGCCCTGGGCAGCTGTGCCCGCGGCTCCGAGCACTCCACGGCGGCCAGCTCCAGCGCTTCAGCTGTGGCACCCGCGGCGAAGCCGCCGTCAGCGACTGCGCACCGCGAGCCGCCCGATCCATGCCTGATCGAGGACGCTGACCTGATGAGGTTGGCAGCGTGCATCGTCACCGACGCGACGCGCCCGCCACACGCGCTTTGGGACGGCGCCGCGAGCGCAGACGAATCCTCGACGAAGCCCATCGCCTGGTCGATCGAGCGCGACCCGGCAGACGTCATGGGCGATGGCAGATCGGTGGTCATCGTCGGAACGAACACATCCGACGACGAGCTCGGGCTCTACGTCCACATGCTCGAGTTCCCGCAGTTCGATCGCACCGAGTGCAGGGACAAGCCTCGACAGAAAGGCGTCGCCGGCGTCTACGATCCCCTCGGCGCGCAATACGACATGCGCGTTCGTATCGCGCCCCGTGGCCGCTTCCGCATGCGAGCGGTCGTCGGGCGGAGCCAGGCGCCGTGTGTCGTCCCGCCGGGTCGCTACGTCAAACCGTTCCGCCTGCGATTTGCGATGGCGATCGGCGATCGGGATCCACGCGCGTTCATGGCGAACCTCCACCTGCCGGTGGAGATGCCGTGACCTGGACGTCCGCCAGCACGCCGTAGTGATCGCTCGCGCAGATCGCATCGGGGCCGACGCCATCGCGCTCGGTCAGCACGACGCGCGAAGCGTGCACGGTGCCTCGGCCGTCCTTCTTGCGGCTGGTGACGTAGACGTAGTCGATGCGGCGATCGATATCGAGCGAGCGCAGCGGCCGGGTGAATTCGTTCTCGGCGGACCACGTGATGCCGTGCTCGGGACCCTCGCCGGGCTCGGGCTCGCGGTGGAGGCGGAGCCACGCGTCCTGGAAGTGGGTGCGGCGCCCGCCGAGCGTGGTGAGGCCGCGCAGGAACCGCATCTCGTCGCTGTCGGGGGTCGCGTTCATGTCGCCGCACAGGATCTGCGGCGGGCTGTCGTTGGTGCGCAGCGATCGGATCGCGTCGTCGATCGCGAGGACCTGGTGCTCGCGCGCGAGACCGTCGTCGAGCCGGTAGTGGAGATGCGTGGTGTGGACCCAGATCGGGTCGCCGTCGGTGGCGACCTGCGCGGACAGCAGGATCCGCGCATCGGCGGGGCGCGCCTCGGGCAGTGGCAGCACGCGGGTATCGACGAACGTGCGCGCGAGGATCGCGAGGCCCTCCTGCCCTGCCGGCAGCTTGCCGTGAACACCGTCACTCCACTCGACGGCCGTCGCGTAGTGCGCCGCCATGCCGAGACCCTCGGCGATCACCTCGGCCGTCGTCCGCCCGGACTTGCCATCGAGCGGCCGGGCCTCTTGCAGGCAGACCACATCGGGGACGAGGGCCGCGAGGCCACGGATCGCGAGGGCGAGGCGGCGGTCGAGCGGCGGCTCGGTGCCCCAGAAGTTCAGCGTGACGACGCGCAGGTTCGAGCCCACACGCTCACGCTATCACCTCGGCGGGGCTTGGCCGCCGCTGCGCCGACGAGACCTCGATCGCGACGCGCGCATCGAGCCACCCCGATGCGCGGGGCGTGAGGCCGCTACCGCTCGGTGAGCCGATAGAGCATCGCGCGGACGCGATCGAGCAGCGCCTCGACCTCCGCGATCTCGGCCGCGCTGACGTAGCGCTTGGCCACCGCGATTCGCAGCGCGACGGTGACCTCGCTCGCGCTGCCGGCGGCCATCTCGTAGTGACGCCGCCTGTCACCATCGCGGCGCATGCGCCCCTCGCCGAGATTCAGCGAGATGCTCTCCGACGCGTTGGCGAGTTGCTTGGCGAGCGCTGCGCTGCGCTGGCGAATACGGGTCTCGACGGGGACCAGGCGCTCCAGGAACTGAAGGGAAATCTCGAGTGCATCGAACATGAACTTTCTCCTTGGTTGGCGACCGAGCGGCTCCGCGCGGCCGGCTCTCACCCGCCCGCGCCGCAGACGCGCACGGCGCGTGACGAGCGCGAGCGCGGCGCGGGCGTAAGGCCGGGCAGCCCAGCTGTGCGGCGACCGATCGAGCAGGCACTGCCGATCAAGCGCTCGGCGCGGGCC
>JACCTC010000481.1 GCA_013812655.1 Deltaproteobacteria bacterium
CATCGAGCTTGCCGCGTGCGCCGAGGTAGCTGATGACGGCAACCACGCCGAGCACCGCGCCACCGCCGACGAGCGCGCCGCCGACCTTGTCCTTGTACCAGGGCTTGGGACCGCTGGGCTCGTCGACGCGCGGTTGCGCGGGCATCGGCGCAGCGACCGGATCTGGGTTCGGCGCTGGCGTCGGTGTCGGTTCGGGATCCGGCGGCGACGTGACGACAGATTCGGGCGGCGCCGTCTTGCACGTCTGGATCGCCTCGCGCGCCGCGCCTGCGGGACCTGCGTCGGGCTTCGTCGACAGGAAGCGCTCGTAATACGTGATCGCCTGCGGGCAGTTGCCGAGCTGCACGTGGACCTGGCCGATCGCGTAGAGCAGCTCGGGCCGTGGATCGAGCGTGTACGCGTTCTTCAGCTCCTCGAGCGCCTCGGCGAACTTGCCCTCGCCATGCAGCGCGGTCGCCTTGTCGATGTGGATCTTCGCGTCGGCCTTGGCGTCGGCGAGCGCCATCGCAGGGCTCGCGACGGCCAGGAACATGAGGGCGGCGATGGCGTGCTTCATGATTTCATTTCTCGGGGAACAGCGCGTTGGGATTCCAGGCGCCGTCGGACGGCTGTGCAGGCAATCTGCGTCTCGTCCGCTTGCGCTTCGGCTTGACCGAGGATTCTGACGCAGGCCGGCTCGCTTCACGAAGTTTTACGAGTGTACCCGGCTGCGCCGTCGGGCCGGCAGCTGGGTTCTGGACTTCGCTGACAGCCGGGGCGCCGCCCTCGGGGGCGGACGTCGGGTCAGGTGCGAGGTCGGGGACGGCCACGGTTTGGGGTACTGGCGATGGCTCCGGCCCTGGTGCGGCCTCGGCTGCAGCGGCTGTGGGCGCCGCGGTCGGGCGCGCCGTGGTTTGCAGAAGGGTGGTGGCAAGCACGGCGAGCGCGATCACGAGCGCCGCCCCGAGGCCGATCACAAGCCGCTTGTAGATCGGCGACGTCACCGGTCCGATGCGCACCATCAGCGTCTTGTCGTTGACATTGGGACGCCGCGGACGACCGTCGGAGACCGCGCCGGAACGTGCCCGTGTCGACTGGGTTACTCGAGCGCTCTCCACCCCATCCAAGGCTCCGCCGAACATGCCGCTTCGTCAAGCGATGACGCCGCCAGCAACCACGGACGCAGGAGCCGAAACGACAAACGCCGTGCACGAGGCACGGCGTGATCCAGACCACCGACTGAAAGGCGCGACCCCAATCTCAGCGCTTGAGCTGAGGGGTCGTGTCTTGGTCAGCGCTTGCTGAACTGGAAGCGAGCGCGAGCAGCCTTCTGGCCGTACTTCTTGCGCTCCTTCTTGCGCGGGTCGCGAGTGACGTACCCGGCCGCCTTGAGCTTGGGACGAAGCTCCGAGTCGAGCTTCATCAGGGCGCGCGTGATCCCGTGACGGATCGCGCCGGCCTGGGAGGAGATCCCGCCGCCGCGAACGGTGGCGATCACGTTGTACTGGTCGAGCAGCGCGACCTCTTCGAGTGCCTGCCGGATCACCATCCGCGCGGTCGGGCGCGAAAAGTAATCCTCGTCGTTGCGCTCGTTGATGACGATCTTGCCGTCACCCGCCGTCAGCCAAACGCGGGCGACAGCAGTCTTGCGGCGGCCAGTAGCGTAGGTCTTCTGCATCGTCGTTCGTTTCCTTCGGCCTTAGTTCTTCAGCTCGAGCACGCGCGGCTTCTGCGCCGTGTGGTCGTGCTCCGCCGTCTTGTAGATCTTGAGCTTCTTGATGATCCGGCGGCCGAGCGGGCCCTTCGGCATCATGCCCCACACGGCCTCGCGAATCGCGCGCTCGGGGTCATCCGCGAGGACTTCCTTGGCGAGCCGCGTGCGGATACCGCCGGGGTAGAGGGTGTGGTGCTGGTACAGCTTCTTGTCGGGCTTGTTGCCCGTGAGCCGCACGCTGCCGGCATTGAGGACGATCACGAAATCGCCCATGTCGACGTTGGGGGTGTACGTGGCCTTGTGCTTGCCGCGGAGCACCATCGCGATCCGCGAGGCGAGGCGGCCGAGCGTGTGCCCGGTCGCGTCGATCACGAACCATTCGCGTTGTGCCTCGCCGGCTTCTTTGGTGAGCCACGAGCTTCTCTGGGTCGTCGTCGTCATCATTGGGCAGATTCTCGGAAGGCGGTTTGTCTACAAGGTTGCGAAAACGCTGTCAAGCCAGGGCTCGCGAGGGCGACACCATATAGATCGAAACACAGCTCTGCAAGGCCACTGTGCTTGCGTTCAGGTGTCAGCACCCTGTGATACCAATCGACGGGTGTCGAGAGTTGGTTTCATCCTCAAGCCCGACAAGACCGAGGCGGGCGTCCTGCTCGAAGACCTCGTTCCGTGGCTTCTCGCGCAGGGCCATGTGCCCGTGGTGACAACAGAAGATCAGATCGCCCCTGCGGGCGTGGAGATCTTGCCCGAAGACGAGTTCGGCATCTCCGTCGATCTCGCAGTCGTGCTCGGGGGCGACGGCACGATGCTGCGCGCGGCCCGCGTGGTCGCCGATCACGGCAAACCGGTGCTCGGGGTCAACCTCGGGTCGCTCGGATTTTTGACCGGCTTCAGCGTCGGCGAGGCGCGCGAGGCGATCGCTCGAGCGATCGCGGGCAAGCTCGCGCGCGAGCCCCGCATGCGGCTCGCGGTGAAGTTCAGCCGCACCGGCGCCGAACCGGTCGTGCGCCACGCACTCAACGATGCGGTGCTGCACCAGGGCGCGATGGCGCGACTCGTCGAGATCGACGGCTACGTCGACGATCAGTTCGTCGCCTCGTATCGCGCCGATGGTCTGATCGTCGCGACGCCGACGGGGTCGACGGCCTACAACATGGCGGCTGGCGGCCCGATCGTGGTGCCCGGTCAGGCCGCGATGACGCTGACGCCGATCTGCGCGCATGCGCTGACCAACCGGCCGCTCGTGATCCCGGCGACATCGACGATCCGGCTGGGCCTCGGCGCCGACGTGCGCGGCGTGATGCTGACCGTCGACGCGCAGTGGGCTCACTCGTTCCTTCCTGGCGATACCGTCGAGCTGACGGCCGCCGCCTCCCCGTTGATCCTGTTCCGCTCGCAGAAGGGATTCTTCGACGTCATGCGAGACAAGCTGCACTGGGGCGCGCGCCCCGATCGCAGAGGAGATCGGTAATGTTGCGGCACCTGCGCGTCACCAACTTCGCGATCCTGTCCGATGTCTCGATCGAGCTCGGACCCGGGATGAACGTGCTGACCGGCGAGACCGGCGCTGGCAAGTCGCTGATCGTCGAGGCCGTGAACCTGTTACGCGGTGGTCGCGCGTCGGCCGACATCCCGCGCGCCGGCGCCGACGAGGCGGTCGTCGAGGCGATCGTCGAGGTCCCCGAGGATCTGCGCGGGCGTGTCGCGAGCGTGATCGAGGGGGCAGGGCTTCCAAAGGGCGAGGGCGAGGGCGAAGCCACCGAGGTCTTCATCCGCCGCGTGATCCAGCGCGGGGGCCGCAGCCGCACGTACGTCAACGGCGCGCTGACGACCGCGGCGCGACTCGCGGAGCTCGGCGCACTGCTGATCGATCTATCAGGGCAGCACCAGCATCAAGGCCTCGTCGATCCGTCGCGTCACCTCGAGATCATCGACGCGTTCGCGCGCTCCGCGGTCATCATGGAGAGCGGGATCGCCGAGCGGGGCGGCGCGACACTCGAGCACGGTGCGTCCGCGGGGCTGGCCGAGGCGATGGCCGAGGCGTGGGCCGAGCTGCGCCGTCGCGATGACGAGCTGGCGGCGCTCGGCGGCGACGAACGCGAGCGCGAGGCGCGCGTCGATTACCTGCGCTACCAGCTCGAGGAGCTCGATGGTGCGGCGCTGACGTCGGGCGAGGACGCTGCGATCGAGCTCGAGCGTGCGCGGCTCGCGTCCGTCGATCACCTCCAGGGCGCCGCGCGTGCCGCGGAGGAGCGACTCTATGGCGGTGACGATAGTGCTCGCGATCGCGTGGCCGCCGCGGCGCGCGACGTCGACCGTGGAAGAAGGGTCGACCCGAGCCTCGACGTGGTCGCGCGGCAGCTCGCCGAGATCGAGACGTTGATCGACGACGCCGCCGATCAGCTGCGGACGTACGCGGACAAGCTCGAGGGCGATCCGGAACGGCTCGCGTACCTCGACGAGCGGCTCGCGTTGATCCGGCGGTTGACCCGCAAGCACGGCGGCACGCTCGACGAGGTGATCGCGAAGGCGATCGAGCTCCGCACCGAGCTCGACGCGCTCACGGGCCGCGATGCGCGGCTCGCCGAGGTCGCGGCGGCCCGTGCGCAGGCGGAAGGCGCGGCGATCACGGCCGCGGCGGCGCTCGCGGCGAGCCGGCGCAAGGCGGCGAAGCGGCTCGAGAAGGAGGTCGCGGCGTCGCTTGGCGAGCTCGGGATGGGCTCGGCCCGGCTGACCGTCGTTCTCGAAGCGCGACCGCTCGGACCGACCGGCGCCGATCGCGTCGAGCTGATGCTCGCGTCCAACAAGGGCGAGGAGCTGCGGCCGCTGACCAAGGTCGCCTCGGGCGGTGAGCTGTCGCGGATCATGCTCGCGCTCAAGCTGTCGCTGCGTCGCGCTGACGAGGTCGCGACCTACGTGTTCGACGAGGTCGATACCGGCATCGGCGGCGCCACCGCGCAGGTTGTCGGCGCGCAGATCCGCGCCGTCGCCGCGAGTGACTCGGGGCGCCAGGTCCTCTGCGTGACCCACCTGCCGCAGATCGCGGCGTTCGCCGATCATCACTTCCACGTCGAGAAGGCCGAGGTCGGCGGCCGCACCGAGACCCACGTGCGCAAGCTCAACGCGACGGCGCGCAAGGACGAGCTCGCGCGGATGCTCGGTGGTCACGCGACGACGAAGGCACGCGCGCACGCCGCCGAGTTGCTCGCCGAGGCGGCACGCCCGCGCAAGCATGCATCCGCGCGGAGCTGACGCGATCGTCGATCGTCAGGACAAGATGGGCTGGTCGGTCGCGTGGTGTAGAGTCGCTCGATGTTCGGCGACGACACGCACGATGGTCCTCCGCTCCACGTGTCCGAGGAGGCGCTGCGCAAGCCGGCAGGCGCCACGGTCGGGGCGGATGGGCTCGTCGCGTGCGTCAGCTGTGGGACGCGGCTGAGCGCGGCGAGCGCGGACATCGTCGGCCAGGGCTACCGGTGTCCACGCTGCACGCACGCGGCGCACGTCGAGGCACTCGCGTCCGGGCGCTCGGATGCGGGCTCGCACCTCTCGGAGCTCGAGCGCACGAACCTCCGCAACGCGGCACGCGATCTCCTGATGTTCGGTGGCGCCGCGGTCGCGGGCGGGATCGTGCTCGTCATCGTCAGCGCGAGCGCGGGCGGGCTCGGCCTCAAGCTCGGGATGTTCGTGATCGCGAGCGGCGTCGGCATGCTCGCCTTCGGCGCGAGCAAGCGCAGCGCGGCAGGCTGACCGCATCGCCGATGTGGAGCGTCACGCGCCCGAGCGCCGAGGCCGTCCGGCGCTTCCTCGATCGCGAGCGTGGGTTGGCTTGTTCGTATCCGGAGGTCGGCGCGACGGCCGGCGATCGGCGGGACGGCCCACCCACGATGCCTGCCGGCTACAGCCACGACCACAACCGCCAGCTCCTCGGTCATGGCTCGGAGACCTTCGCCGTCGCGTCCACGGCGCTGCGCGCCTGGCGTCAGTTCCCCGCGGGCTGGACCGCGATCGAGCCCGCCGACACGCCGATCGCGCGCGACCAGGTCGTCGGCGTCCTCGTCCACGCCGTCGGTCTGTGGTGGCTCAACTCGGCGCGCATCGTCTACGTGATCGACGAGCCGCGACGGTTCGGGTTCGCGTACGGCACGCTCCCCGGCCACGCCGAGTGCGGGGAGGAGCGCTTCACCGTCGAGCGGCTCGCCGACGACGCGGTGTGGTACGACGTGCGCGCATTCTCGAAGCCGCGGCACTGGGCCGCGCGCCTCGGCGCCCCGGTCACGCGCGCGCTCCAGCGCCGGTTTGCGCGCGATTCCAAGGCGGCGATGGCGGCCGCGGTCACCGCCACCTCCGGAATGCGCGTCAAGCCGCAGTAAATGCCGCGCGGCCGAGCGCAGTCGATGCGCGTGCGCACGGCGATGAGCCACGTCTTGCGGACTTGGCCGGGCATGGCCGTTGCTGGATTCGCGGCAAATGGTCATCACGGTGCGAGTCCCAGACCTCCGCGAACCGTTGCGACGCCTCGCGACAGCCGACGTCTCGGGCTGGCGATGGGTCGGGTTCGCCGCGGCCGCGGCCGCGTGCACCCATCACCAGATCGCGGGCCGTGACGCCCTCGCGGGCGTGATCGCACCCGCAGGGTCATCGCTGGTCCCACTCGACTTCGTCTACGGCATCTGGGGATCGGTCCTGCTGGTACTGCTCGGGCTCGCGTTCGTGCAGCTGCTCGAAGATCAGCGACGCGTCAGCTTCCATGACCGCGTGAGCGGCCACATCGTCGCCACCAGTCTGCTGTCGAGCATCCAGCTGGGGACGGTCGCATTCGCGAACATCCATGTCATCGCCGCGATCTCGGTCGCGCTCGCGCTCGTCGCGCTCGGTGCGTATCGCACGACCCAGCGGGCGATCCATGCCGGCGAAGCACGCCGCTGGGTCGGCGCCCCGTTCGCGCTGCTCCTCGGTGCCAGCGGCGCGATCGCGATGGTCTCGATCGACGCGGCGATCACGGCCGCAGGCTGCCCGAGCACCGCGCCGGCCCTCGCGCTCGTGATCGGTGCCGGACTCGCAGCCAGTCGGCTCGGTGGCGCGGCTCGCGAACCGGTGTTGCCGGCGTACTTCGCCGTCGTCCTCATCGGGCTGTGCGCGGCCTCGGTGACGGCGAGCGTCGTCAGCGTCGCGCTGATCATGGGCGTCGTCTGCGGCGCGACCGCGATGCTGATCGTCGCGACCCGTGGCATGGTTCCCGCCACGCCCGCGGCACCCAGGCGCCGGGTCAATCGCCAGACGCCGTTCGCTGACGCCGTTGCCCGCGACCGCTTCGTCGAGCCCGGCGCATCGCCAATCCGGCGCGCGCCCGATCGCGCGGTTCAGCCGCGCTCGACTGGTAGCTTCGCGCGCTCCCAGCCCGCGATCCCGTCGGGCATCACGTAGACGTTCGGCCAGCCCAGCTCTCGAGCGCGCCCGGCGCTCGCATGGCAGGTGTGTCAACCAGGGCCGGCACAATAGAAGACGAGGGTCGCCGTCCGGTCAACGGGTAGCTCGGTGGCCTCGAACGAGTAGGCGTTGAGGTGGACGGCGCCCGGCACGTGGCTCCGCTTCCAGCGACCGCGGCCGTTGTTGTCATAGACGTGAAATCCGGGCGTACCGAGACGCGCGGCGACCTCGGCGAGCGACAGCTCGGGCAGCTCGGACTCGTCCACTAGCTGACAGGCTTGCGCGCGGGGTGCGTACGGCCAGTCGACTTCTTCTTGGCCTTCTTGCCACGCCCGCTGTTCGGTCCCGACAGGTCGGTCCAGCGGTAGCTCGGCTCGCCCGGGGCGCGGAAGTCGACGTGGATGAAGTTGCTGTTGGGGTACAGGCCGATGCCCATGTTCCCGCCGTCGAGCGACTCGGCATACCTGTACATGTCCCGGATCGAGACGCCGCTGATCCGGATGTCCATCGCCGAGGCGTGGAAGTGGCGGCTCGAATTCCGCTCGGCGAACCGGAAGCCCGACACCAGGTCGACCCGCTTGCCGGCGAAGTGATCGTAGATCCGCGACAGCTGCTCGTAGAGCTCGGGCCGGACCGCGCGGACCTCGCCGGTCTGCTTGCAGCGGAACAGCTCGTCGAGCCTGGCGAGCGAGCCCTCGTCGTACGTGCCGTCCGGCTTGTAGATGTTGACCTGAACTTCTTCGTTGAGGTTCTCGGCGCGCAGCCAGACGTCGCCCGACGGCCGCGGAAGGTCCTCGGTCCGCAGCGTCGACTTCGAGGCATTGCGGCCCTGGAAGGTCGCGACCCGGCGGCACTTTTTCTTGCCGTTGCGCTCGGCGCACTGACGGGTCGTACCCTTGTCGTTCGAGCGTTTCGCGGTTCGCTTCGCGGACGAAGACTTCGACGAGCTCGGTCCGGCATCGACAGACCCGCTGCCGAAGCAGAGGGTGGCCAGGCCAACAGCAACAAGGAGGGCGGGCCAGCGCATCGCCGGGTAGGCTAGGCCACCGTCGAGATCGAACTCAAGAAACTCGGCCCAACAAACAACACCTACAGTTAGAAATGTAAACCAGACCCACTGAACACTCGCGCCGTTCGTTGCAGCACAAAGTATCGATCCGGCGGCCTCGCAGATTGACCGCAGGGGAGCGAGGTTCAGTCGAGCTTCGTTGGCGGGAGCTTCGGCAGATCCACGCCTGGGAGTGCGACGTGCACGAGCTCGATGCCGATCTTGCCGGCGATCTCGAAGATCCGGTTGTCGCGATAGAACTCGCCGTAGCAGATCCGCGTGATCCCCGCGTTCGCGAGCTGCTTGAAGCAGTTCCAGCACGGGCTCGCGGTCACGTAGTTCGTGCCGCCATCGATGTTCACGCCGTTGCGCGCGGCCTGGATGATCGCGTTTGCCTCGGCGTGGATCGTCGCCACGCAGTGGTTGTCTTCCATCATGTGGCCGACGTCCGAGCAGTGCGGCATCCCGCGGATCGATCCGTTGTAGCCGGTCGACAGGATCGTCCGGTTCCGCACGATCACCGCGCCGACATACTTGCGCGGGCACGTCGAGCGCGTCGCCACGACCTGCGCGACGCTCATGAAATATTCGTCCCACGATGCGCGCGGTCGGATGTCCTCGGCCATGCCGCATCGTACTCGCTGGCGTCGCCGCCAGATCGCGCGTGGCCGGCCGGGATCTGGTGGACGTGTCTGCTATGGTCCGCGTCCCATGTCAGGCCAGGAATCCAAGGCCAAGTACAAGGACACCGTCAATCTTCCAGAGACGCCGTTCCCGATGCGTGGCGACCTTGCCACCCGCGAGCCCGAGATTCTGAAGAAGTGGGACGAGTCGAAGCTGTACGAACGCATCCAGACCGCGCGCGCCGGCGCTCCACTCTTCGTGCTCCACGATGGGCCGCCGTACTCGAACGGTCACATCCACTACGGCCACATCCTCAACAAGATCCTCAAGGACATCGTCGTCAAGTCACGGACGATGGCTGGCTTCCGCACGCCGTACGTGCCGGGCTGGGACACCCACGGCCTGCCGATCGAACAGGCGGTCGAGCGCGACCTCGGCCCGAAGCGCAAGGGCATGAGCGCGGCCGAGATCCGCGCGGCGTGTCGCGACTACGCGATGAAGTACGTCGCGATCCAGCGGGAGGAGTTCAAGCGGCTCGGCGTGCTCGGTGACTGGGACCAGCCGTACCTGACGCTCGACAAGACGTACGAGGGCGCGATCGTGCGGGCGCTCGCGACGTTCGCACGCGGCGGCTACTTCTATCGCGGCAAGAAGCCGGTCCAGTGGTGCCCGCGCGATCGCACCGCGCTCGCGACCTCCGAGATCGAGTACCAGGACATCTCGCTGCCTTCGGTCTACGTGCGGATGCCGCTCGTCGAGGATGCGCAGGCGGCATGGCGCGGCAAGCTCGACCCGCGGCTCGAAGGCCGGCGCCTGAGCCTCGTGATCTGGACGACGACCCCGTGGACGCTGCCGTCGAACCTCGCGATCGTCGCGCACCCGACATTCACGTACGTCGCGTTTCCGAACCGCAACGACGCCGGCGAGTACCTGATCGTCGCGCGCGAGCTCGCCGAGTCGGTCGCCACGGCGATCGGCGGCGCCGACCTCGCGGCCGCGATCGAGATCACGCCCGAGCAGATGAAGACGCTCGAGGGCGCACGCTACCAGCACCCGTTCCTGCCGAGGCCGTCGATCACATCCTCGGGTGACCTCGACTTCCGGCTGTGGTTTGCGGATTACGTGACGGCCGACGCCGGTACAGGTCTCGTGCACACCGCGCCGGGTCACGGTCCCGACGACTACAAGACCGGCATGACGATCGGGCTGCCGCCTTACGCGCCGATCGACGATGGCGCGCGGTACGTGCCTGGCATCGCGCTCGAGACCGGCGCGCGGCGCGTCGAGCTCGCGGGCAAGTCGACCGAGGAAGCGAACCCGATCATCGTCGAGCACCTCGCGGCGACCGGGTTCTTGCTCAATCCGCCGACCGACAACGTGCGGACGAGCGCCGCGCACTGCTGGCGCTGCAAGGGACCGATCGTCCACCGCGCGACGCCGCAGTGGTTCATCGCGATGGATCACGAGGGCCTGCGCCAGCGCTCGCTCGATGCGATCCGCGCGACCAAGTGGGTGCCGCCGTGGGGCGAGGAGCGCATCCACGCGATGATCGACAACCGACCGGATTGGGTGCTGTCGCGCCAGCGGCTGTGGGGCACGCCGATCCCCGCGTTCTACTGCGGCGAGTGCCGCGTCGAGCACGCGAGCGCCGACACGATGGATCACATCGCGGAGATCTTCGACCGCGAGGGCGCCGACGCGTGGTGGAACCGCGAGGTCATCGATCTCGTACCGCCCGGCACCAAGTGCACCGGCTGTAACGCTGGCCCCGACAAGTTCGAGCGCGAGAAGGACATCGTCGACGTGTGGTTCGAGTCCGGCGTGTCGTGGCTCGCGATGGCGCGGCGTGACACCGACGGCAAGGACTACGGCGACATCGATCTCTACCTCGAGGGCAGTGATCAGCACCGCGGCTGGTTCCACAGCTCGCTGCTCGCCGCGATGGGCGTCAAGAACGCCGCGCCGTATCACCAGGTGATCACGCATGGCTTCGTGCTCGACGAGAACGGCATCCCGTACTCCAAGAGCTCGATCGCGAAGGCGAAGTCCGAGGGCAAGAAGACGAGCTACATCGAGCCCGAGACGGTGATCGCCAAGAGCGGCACCGAGATGTTCCGGCTGTGGGTCGGCGCGACCGAGTTCCGGACCGACATCACGTACTCGCAGAAGATCCTCGACGGCCTCGGCGAGTGGTATCGCAAGCTCCGCAACACCGCGCGGTTCCTGCTCGGCAACCTCGCCGCGGACTTCGATCCAAACGTCCACGATCGCAAGCTCGTCACGCTCGGCATCGATCGCTATCTGCTGGCGCGGCTCGACGATGTCGTCGCGCGGGCCCGCAAGGCGTACGAGGCCTACGAGCTGCACGTCGTGCACCGGCTGCTCGTCGAGCTGGTGACCGTCGACGTCTCCGCGCTGTACTCGGACGTCGCGAAGGATCGCCTGTACTCCGATCCGATCGACGCGCCCTCGCGGCGTGCCGCGCAGGTCGTGCTCTACGAATGCCTGCGCGCGATCGCGACGCTCGCCGCACCGATCCTGTGCTTCACCGCCGAGGACATCTGGACGCACATGCCGAAGCGCGCGGGCGATCCGGACAGCGTGCACCTGACGGCGTTCCCCGAGGTCGCCGCGGAAGGCGCGTCGGCACCGATCATCGCGGACTTCGCGATCTTGCTCGCGTGGCGCGAACGGGTCACCAAGGCGCTCGAGCCGTTCCGCGCGCAGAAGAACAAGTCGGTCGATGCCGCGGTCACGCTGCATCCGGCGGCCGCCGAGCGCGATGTCCTCGTGCAGTACGAGGCCGAGCTCGCGGATCTGTTCATCGTTTCGGACGTGACGATCAGTAGCGCCGGCGACAGCACCGTCGAGGTCGCGGCGCACACCGGGCCGCGCTGCGAGCGCTGCTGGAAGCACTTCGACACGCTCGCGGCTGATCCCGGCGATGTCTGCGAGCGCTGCGCCGCCGCGCTCGCGAGGAGGAAGTAGTGGCCGAGTCACCCGCCGTGCAGGCGATCGATCGCGCGAAGTGGAAGCTGTTCGCGATCGTCTCCGTGCTTTCGCTGATCGCGGATCAGATCACCAAGATCTGGTCGCGCGCCGCGTTGCCGGTCGGCCCCGACGGCTGCCAGGGCACGCTCGACGTCGTCGAGGCGATCGCCGCGCGCCGCTGCGTCGGCATGCCGGTCACGGTGATCGAGAACTACTGGGACTGGCGGCTGGCGATGAACCCGGGCTCGGCGTTCGGGCTGTTCTCGACCACCGGCACGTTCGGCCGCGTCATGCTGTCGGTCGTCGGCGTGCTCGCGGTCGCCGGCATGATCTGGATGCTCCGCAAGGCGCGGCCGGATCAACGCGTGCTGCACTGGGCACTGGCCTTCGTCGCCGGCGGCGCGGTCGGCAACCTGATCGATCGCATGTACTTCGGTGTCGTCACCGACTTCGTGCTGTGGCGATACAAGACGAAGGAGTGGCCGGTGTTCAACATCGCCGACGTCGTGCTCGTCGTCGGTGTCGGCCTGATGTTCATCGACATCCAGAAGGAGGGCAAACGCGAGAAGGCCCTCAAGAAGGAACGCCAGGCCAAGGCCAAGCAGCAGGGCCTCGTCAAGGATCTCGAGAAGCGTTGACCTCGCGATCTTGATCGGGACTTGACCTCGGTCCCGGGCCCGGGACCAAGTCCCGGCCCCTCCATCCCGGCCCGCACACAGAACTGGGCGGTGGTCCGGTGCGGCTCTACACTGGGGCATGACCCGTGCGTGCCTCGCGATGCTGCTGCTGGCCGGTTGCTCCAGCACCCTCGACAGCGACGACTACCCGGTCGACCCCGGCGGCGGCGGCGGCGGCGGGCGTCCGCGCGACGCGGGGGTCGATGGCAGCGGCGACGCTGGCGACGCGAGCACCACGATTGCCGGCCGGGTCTGTGCCGTCGTCGATCTGCGCAACCTCACGAGCTGCGCGACCACCGGCGTCGGTGGCCTGACGGTGACGCTCGGTAACCGGACCGCGAGCACCGCGGACAACGGCGACTTCACGATCACGATGCCGACGGGCACGAACCTGACGTGGCGCGTGACCGGCAACAACTTCGTGACGTCGGTGATGGAGCTCGGCGGCGCGCCGTCGATCCCTACGATCGATACCGTCACCTATACCGAGCTGCAGACCGCAAACGGCGTGATCCCGCAGGCCGCGCAGGGCGCGATCGTCGCCCGGATCGTGAAGGCGAATCTCCCGGTGACCGGCACGGTGGCGATGGCTTCGCCGACGCCGCAATACGCGACGCGCTACGACGGCTCGAGCGCCGCGGTGTGGGACGAGGATGCGACGAGCACCGCCGGCACCGCGTGGTTCAACGGCGTGCCGGTCGGAGCTTCGATGATCACGGTGAGTGCACCGAACGAGCCGACCATCGTGAAGAGCATCGTCGTCGCGGATCAGTCGATCTCGTACGCGACGATCGTCGTGCCCTGAGACGCGCTGCTGCCTGACTCAGGTTGCGGCAGAGTCGGCTGCGAGTCGCGCGAGCGCGGCAACCCAGCCCTCTGCCTTGGTCTCGGTCTCGGCCAGCTCGGCGAGTGGATCGGAGTCAGCGACGATGCCACCGCCGACGTGGACGCGCAGCTCGGCGCCCGCGAGCACGCCGATCCGGATCGCGATCGCGAGCTCGAGCGCGCCGCGCGGGCCGAAGTATCCGAGCGCGCCGCAGTACGGGCCGCGACCCGAGGGCTCGAGCTCGTCGATCAGCTCCATCGCGCGAACCTTCGGCGCGCCGGTGATCGAGCCGCCCGGAAACGTCGCGCGCAGCAGCTCGGCGTAACCGAGGCCGGGCCGCGGCTTCGCGCTGACCCGCGAGACCTTGTGATACAGCGCCGGCAGCTCGACGACGTATCCGAGATCGTCGACCGCGACGCTGCCGGTCTCGGCGATCCGGCCGAGGTCGTTACGCTCGAGGTCCACGATCATCAGGTGCTCGGCGGCGTCCTTCGGCGAAGCCGCGAGCTCGGCGGCGCCTCCCGCGACGCGCGGCCGGGTGCCCTTGATCGGGCGGGTCTCGAGCCGATCACCGACCATGGCGAGGAAGCGCTCGGGCGAGCCCGAGATCACGGTGACGCCATCGGCCTCGAGCAGCGCGCCGTACGGTGCGGGCGCGACCTCGACAAGCGCGCGATACAGCGCGAGCGCGTCGCCGGGTGCAACCTGCCGCGCGACGAGCCGGCGTGCGAGGTTGACCTGGTAGACGTCACCCGCGGTGAGGTAGTCGCGGATGCGCTCGATCCGCGCCACGTGGTGATCGCCATCGTCATCGGGGACGAACGGACCGAAGCGCGGCGGCAGCGTCGGTCGCGCAGGCTTCGCGAGTAGCGTCGCGAGCCGCTCGCGCGCCGTCGCGTCGGGACCGACGATCTCGACGTCGAGGCTGTCGCGGGCAACGCTCCGCCAGCGCGCGATCGCGCCATACGCCCCGAGCCAGAGGTCCGGCGTGTCGTGGCCCCGCGTGGCGCCACCCGGCAGCTTCTCGACGACGCGCGCGAGGTCATAGCCGAGGTAGCCGATCACGCGAGGCTCGGGGACTCCGGCCTGCGCCTCGAGCGTGCAGCCGTGCTCGCGCAGGAATGCCTCGGCAGCGTCGAGCGGATCGCCGTCGAACCGGCGCGCGGGCCGGCCGCCGGCGTCGAGCACGACGATCGCGTGGCCGCGCGCGATCAGCGTCGCCTGCGGCTCGGCGGTGGCGAACGACCAGCGTCCGAGGCCGTCGTCATCGCGCGCCGAGTGTAGCAACACGCGTCCGCGACAGCCGGCGAGCCGCGCCGCGACTTCGAGCGGCGAGACGAGCATCAGATCTCGTCTAGACGATCGATCGCAGCTTCGGCAGCGCCGGTGTCCTCGAGCTCGGCACCGCCGGGGAGCCCACCGCGCACGCCCATGGTCGGCAGGACGGTGTCCGCGTCGACGTCGATTGCGGAATCCTCGGCGTCGAGGTCGACCTCGGCATGCGCCGGCGCGGCCGGTGGTGGTCGCGGCGGCTGCGCCTTGGCCGGCACCGGTGAAGGCGTGGCGGATGCCGTGATCGTCGCGGGCGCGCGCGCCTCGGCCGTGATGGGCGAGGGCGGCGGCGCGGGCTCGACGAGGACGATGCCCTCACCTGTGCACTCGACGCACATCGTGCCGAGCGGGCCGTCGGCAGCCGGGACAACGGCGCGCGGGATCACGCGGCCGATCCAGCCGGCGATGCGTTCGGCATCGACGAGCACGACACCGTTCGTCGGCAGCTTGACGCGGACGAGCGGACGCTTCGTTCGCAGCACGAGCGCGCCGTCGCCGCGGAACTGCACCACCGGCAGCTTGTCACGGAGGCCCGGGACGTTGCCGTTCTCCCAGCGCAGCGTGCCCTCGAACGCGAAGACGAGATCCTCGCGGAGGTAGAGGATGTCATCGTCGAGCACGACCGCGTTGAACGTGCCGGTCGTGGTCGGCGCGGCGATCAGGTAGCCGGTGCCCGTCACGTTGAACAGCGGCGATTGGCCGTAGTCGAAGCGCTCCTCGGTCTGGTGCCCGCGCGAGCGCCGGGTCGCGGGCTCGTAGGCGAGGTCACCGCTGGTGATGTGCACGCCATCGAGTCGCGTCATCACGCGCTCGTTCACGCGCATGACGAGCGCGCCGCCGGGAGCGATCTCGAACGGCGCGTCACCATCGTCGGGGCGCACGAGCTGCTGGGTCGCGAGCTCGGACAGTGGCTGCGGTGGCGTGCCGCCCGCGCTCGTCAACATCGGGGCCGGCGTGGACGGTGCCGCCGCGGCGACTGCCATCGACACCATCGAGTGCCCGGGTGCGAGGACCTGGGGCACGGCGGTATCGATCTTCGGGATCACGAACTGCTGCGACTCGGTCAGCGACGGCTGCGGGGCAGGCGGCGCCGGCGGCACGATCGTGATCTCGGGCGACGAGAGCTCTGGTGACGGTGCCGCCGCCGAGCGAACCGCGGCCTCGGCCTTGGCGGTGAGATCATCCTCGGAGATCGTGCGCGCACGCTGGCCGGGTATGGGGGATGACGCGGTGCGCGAGACCGTGTGTGCGGTCTTCCGCGGCTCCGCAGCGTCGGGCGCGGCCGGCACCGGCGCAGGTGGTGGGGCGCCGGTCGGCGTGCGCCCGAGCTGGCTCTGGATCTGATCGCGCTCGCTCGCGGTGAGATTGATCTCGATCTCGGTCGCCAGCTCGTTCTGTCCTGCCATCAGGAACGAGCGATAGGCCTCCACATAACGCCCGGCGCGCGCGTACGCGAGGCCGAGATAGCTGACCGCGCGGCCCTGGCTCGGATCGAGCGACCGGCTCGCCTCGAGCGCGTCGATCGCATGCGGGCCGTCGCCGAGCTTGAGGTAGACGAGTCCGAGGTTCAGCCGGTGCGAGGCGTCGGTCGGCGCGCACTCGACGAGCGTTTCGTAGACGCCCTGCGCCTCGGCGAACTGGTTGCCGCGGAAATACGTCAGCCCGAGGAGCGCGAGCACCTTCGGATTCTTCGGATCGATCTCGAGCGCCTCGCGAAACGCGCGCTGCGCGACATCGAGCTTGCCCTGCTTGAGCTGATCGCTCCCGCGCATGATCGCCTGATCGAGGGCTTCACGTTCACGCGCCGGAGTCACCACCGATCGATTGAACCGCAAAGCGTCGCGGTTGTCATGGCTCGGCGGGGGCGAAACGCTCGACCGCGAGGCCGCCGGCGGCATCGACGCGTACCGTGATCGCGCCGTCGAGATCAGTTCGCGCGATCTCCGCGCCCCCGGCGCGCCAGCGCGCGACGACCGCGGACGCTGGAAATCCGTAGCGATTCGCGCGCCCGCACGAGATCACCGCGAGTGCCGGCCGGGTTGCTTCGACGAGCGCCGGCAGCGACGAGGTCGGGCTGCCGTGGTGCGCGACCTTGACGACGTCGACCGGTGCGACGCCGGCGTCGACGAGGTCGCGTTCGCCCTCGGCCTCGAGGTCGCCGGTGAACAGCAGCGCGCGCCCGCGGTAGCGCACCTCGACGACGAGCGAGTTGTCGTTGACCGAGCGCACCGGATCCGCCGCCTGGACGACGGGCGCGCCGGCGGCCGCCTGGTAGCGCGGTCCCCACACGATCAGCTCGACCCCCGCC
>JACCTC010000482.1 GCA_013812655.1 Deltaproteobacteria bacterium
CGAGCTGCACGGCCGCCGTGCCGACGCCGCTGCCGACCGCGTGCACGAGCACGGTCTCGCCGGCGGTCAGGCCGGCCTGGCCCACGATCGCGTCGTGCGCGGTGATGAATGCCTCGGGGATCGCCGCGGCGTCCTCGAACGACAGGCCATCCGGGATCTTCGCGAGCGCGCGCTCGTGCGTGACGATCGCCTCCGCGTAGCTGCCGCCGCCGACGAGCCCGAACACGCGATCGCCGATCGCGAGCCGCTCGACGCCGGGGCCGAGCGCGTCGACCTCGCCGGCAAGCTCGAGGCCGGGGATGTCGGCGGGCGCATCCGCGGGCGCCGGGTACGCGCCCATCCGCTGCAGGAGATCGGCGCGGTTGACCGCGGTCGCGCGGACACGAACGCGAACCTCGCCGCGCGACGGCTCGGGACGTGGACGGTCGACGGCGGCGAGCACCTCGGGCCCACCGGGCTTCGTGATCACGATGGCGCGCATGGAGCGCGAGCTTACAGACGCGCGGCGCGCGACGACAGCTCCGCGGTCTCGGCGAGCACGCGGCGCAGATCGGCGACGCCGACCGGCTTGGTCAGGTGGAGGTCGCAGCCGGCCGCGAGGGCACGCTCGCGGTCCTCGGCCTGGCCGTAACCCGACATCGCGACGAGCCGGACCTGGCCATCGACGAGCGCACGCGCGCGACGCACGAGCTCGTAGCCATCGAGTCCCGGTAGCCCGATGTCGATCAGCGCGATGGCGAACCGTTCACTCGAGAGCCGAGCGAGGCCGCTGGGACCGTCGACCGCGGTCGTGACGTCACAGCCGAGCTCCGTCAGCAGATCCGTCGTCATCTCGAGGAGGTCAGGGTTGTCCTCGACGATCAGCACGCGCAGCCCCGGCGGGATCTCGAGGCCCTCGGCGGTCAGCTCGGCGGTCTCGGTGGCGCGCTCGGCGAGCGGGAGCTCGACGCGGAAGCAGCTCCCCTTGCCGAGGCCCTCGGACGACGTACGCGAACTCACCCGGGCTCATCTCGGCGGGATCGATCTGCTGGATCGCGATCGTGCCCGCCTTGACGTGCTTCTCGAGCGGGATGCCGAGCGCACGCGTGCGCTCCATCAGCGTCATCACGCGCTCGTCGAACGCGAACATCACGACGTGATCGCCGCGCTCTGCAGCCGCGACCGCGTACTGCACCGCGACCGCCGACTTGCCCGCGCCGGCAGGGCCCGTGATCAGCGTGCTGGTGCCGCGATCGAGCCCGCCGCCGAGCAGGTCGTCGAGCGGCTTGACCCCGCTCGACAGCCGGGTCATCTCGAACTTGTCCTGGTGTTCGGAAGCGACGAGCCGCGGGAACACCACGAGGCCGCCGGTCCGGATCGTGAAGTCGTGGCGACCACCGCGAAACTTGATGCCGCGCAGCTTCTGGATCCGGAGCTGACGCCGCTCGTCGCCGTAGGTCGGCGACATCTGCTCGAGCAGGATCACGCCGTGCGCGAGGCTCTGGAGCTGGAGGTCGCCGGGCTCGCTCGTGCGATCGTCGAGCAGGAGCACGGTGGTGTCCTTGCCGGCGAAGTACTGCTTGAGGCTGAGGATCTGGCGGCGGTAGCGGTCTGTGCGCGCTTCTGAAACGGGTTCTGTGACAACACGGTAAACACACACGTATACCGGAACTTTGATGTTCCGCATGTGAAGTGTCGGTGATGCGCTCGCGAGCCACGCTCAGCGATTGACGTGGAATCGCTGCTCGAAGCTCGAGCGAATTGGCCGGCCCGCATCGTCGAGCGCGGGCGCGTAGCGAAATCGGAAGATCAGGTCGGCGGCCTCGTCATCGCGCGGTCCCCCGAAACCTCGCACGAGCCGTGCGCCGATGACGTAGCCGTCGTGATCGACGATGACCCGCGCGACGAACAGCCGGCCCTCCTCGATGTCGCGCTGGCGCGAGGGGTAGATCAGCTTCGCGGGTCGCGCACGCGACGGCGAAGGCACGTCTGCCGCGGGCGCCGGTGGTGGCGTCGGGAGGTCGCCGACCACCTCGATACGCCCGCCATCGCCAAAGCCGATGCCGGAACCGCGGTGTCCGCCGAGGCCCGTGCCTTCGCCGCCATCGACGTCGCCGAACGACGCGGCGGTTGCCACGCCGGGCTGGCTCGCGTCGATCGCATACGAGCCGAGCTCGTGACGTGCGGGGCGAGGTGCGTTCCGTCGCGATCGACTCACCGCGCGCACCGGCCTGACGCTCGGGACCGGCGCCGTCGCGAACGCCCCACCACCACTGGTGATGTCCCGCGGCGGCGCCGGCCGCCCGGGGACGATCTCGATCGCGATCACGTCACGTGGCACGTCGCGCGATCGATCCGCAACGTGACGTTCGCCGGCGCCGTGATGGATCGTTAGCTCGAGCACGAGCAGCCCGAGCACGACGTGCAGCGCCAACGAACCGACGAGCGCCTTCACGCCGAGCGGTTCGCTCATCCGTCGAGTGTCGCGAACCGCCGGCGCGCGTGCACCTCACGCCTGCTGATGCGGCGTCACGTCGCATGCGCGCCTGCGACCGTGCCGCTGATTTACAGGTGTTCTCGATGGGTTGATTCACGCGTCCTTCACGAAACTCTCAGAGCACCGGTGTGCGTGCTCGCGAGATCACCGCGAGCGGCGTGTCGAAGCCTTGGTCCCATTGCAGCGATAGGTGACCGCCGTCTCTTCACTGTCGGTGCTTGGAGGGTTGTGCTTTTGGGGAAGGGTCATCTCCCGCATCATGGTCGTCACGCGGCCGGCGCGGTCGCGTGAGAACTTCCGCACATGGATGTGGTTGCCATCATCGCGTTTCTCGACGCTCTCGCGCCCCACCAGGCGTCCGGCTGCGTCGTAGGACCAGCGATGGACCTCCGACCTCTCGGTGCGCTCCTCCGCGCTCTCGAGGCGTCCGTCCCTCCAGATCAGCGAGACCGAGTGCGAGGGCGCGCGTTCGCCCTTCTTCGTGGTCTTCAAGTCGACCAAGTTCCCGCGCGCATCGAAGGTAAGTCGCGTGGTGGCGACCACCTCGCAGGTCTCGGTGCCTCGCAAGGATTCGCACTTGTTCGTCGTCGCGTCCACCGTACCGCTCGCACCAGCGAACAGCACCGGATAGAGATCGCGTGCCAGGCGACCGTCATCCATCCACACCATCCACTCGACCTGCGGGATCGCACCCGGCGCGACCGCCTTGACGGAGTCAGGCCACCCGAGCTCAACCCGCAGGCTGGAAGCAGGTTCGAACCGACGAAGGACCCCGCCCTGCCACCGCCAGACCTGGCGCTCCGTCGTGGTCCCGTCGATCACTCGCTCGAGCGATTCGGGCAGCCCGGCCGGGTTTAGCACCCAGGTATTCCGGCCGCTGTGCTTGTAGTTCCGCTTGCCGAAGTTGCCCTTTGTCTCGCCGGTGACGGTGAGCGTCCGGCTGCGTGCGCTCCACTGAAACTGCTGGAGCACCTCATCGCGGTCGATCGTCCCGCTCTCGAGGATGCTCGGCTCCTCCTTCCGCAGCTCCGAGCGGCAGGGCCAGGCCGGTTCGGCGCGGGCCGGTGTGGAGAGTAGCAGCGTCGCGGCGACGAGGCTCGAGGGGAAGTGCATGGGGGAAGCCAAGCTACATCGCCGCTCCCGGCGTGACCACCGAGATCTAGGCGCGAGCAGATCTTCAACCTGCACTCGCACCGTAGCCATCCGTTCTTCGGTGCCGGCACTCCGACACCGACATCGGCTTCATGCGCGACGCCAAGTACAAGCTCGCGCTCAATCGTCAAAAGAAGGAGCTGATGTGCTTCGCGTATCACAACGAGGACAACGCGTGGCTCGTCAACCCGATGTTCATCGAGCCGAAGACCAAGCTCGCGACGCCCTACCCGTGCTCGACGACCGCGTGCAAGGACGCGTCCGGGGCCGGCACGGCGTGCCGCGATGAGGCCGGCAACGTGATCCCCGACCAGGAAGATACCGTCTTCGCACAGTAGCGATATGATGGCTCCGCGATGGAGTCGTTCGTTCAGGGCTGGGGGCTGACGATCGCGATGTGCGTGTTCATCGTGTTCGTGTTCGTCGCCGGCTGGTTGCATGTCCGTCGCGAGCTTTCGTGGGTACGCGCGCTCACCGATCATCTCGGTGACGAGCTCGTCGCGGAGGTGGCCGGGTCGAAGACCTCGGCGTCGCTGCAGGCCCACGAGATCCGCGACGAGTCCCACGCCGTGCTCCAGGCGAGCGATGCGGCGTGGGCGCACAAGCAGGTGCGGAGCTGGCAGATGCGCGCGCACCGCCTCGAGCCGGCGCTCGCTTTCTGGACCGATCTGCTGCGCCAGCTCGGGCTGCTCGGCACGGTCGTCGGCATCGGGCTGTCGCTCGCGTATGCGGGCACCGACGTCGAGCAGCTCCTCGCGCCGCTCGCCCTCGCGGTCTGGACGACGATCGCGGGCCTCGCGTGCAGCATCGCGCTGTCGGCGAGCTTCGCGATGCGGCTCACCGCCTGGGTCGACGCCTGCGAGAAGAACCTCGAGGCATGGGATGCGCGCCGGATGACGAAGCGCCCGGTCGCGGAGACCGTGCCTGCATGAGGCCCAGCAACCGGCGCGGCACGCGCTACACGCCCGATCTGACCTCGCTGCTCGACGTGCTGTTCATCATCGTGTTCCTCGCGCTGATCCGCGCGGCAGCCACGAGCCAGCAGCTCGCCGCGCAGGCCGCTCCGGCACCGCCGACGCCGGTCGTCGCGCCACCGGTGATCACTCCGGACGTCGCCGCGCTGCGCGCCCGCGCCCTCGCGAACGTCAAGGCGGACCTCGATGGCCGGAGCGCGCTCGTCGTGCGGGTCTCTGCGGCCGGCACCGTCGAGGCGATCGAGGCTGACGCCACTCGCCGCGCGCTCGACGTCCCGCTGCTCGAGCACAGCTCCGATCCCGACGCCGCGCTCGCGTATCTCGGGGACCGCTCGGCCGAGCTGCGGGTCTGCCGGATCGTCGCGGTCCACCTCGGTCTGCCCGACCTCACCAAGCACCTCGTGATCATCGCGCCGACCGTCGCGCTTGCCGATCTGCCGCGGGCATTGCATCGTGGACTCCACGACGACCTGCTGCGCTGCCTCGCCGACCAGCGCGGCCTCGCGACGATCGTCGATCCTGCGAGCCTCGCGACGGAACCCGCGCCATGACCGACATCAACCGCAAGCGCCTCGCCAGGGACATCGCGCGCGACATGGACCGCCGCAAGACCCGCCGCCGGCTCGCCGCTCTCGGGCTGCTCCTCGCGGCGGCGATCGCGGCCGTGATGTTCCTGCGCTGCGGCAGCGGCCTCGGCCTTGGCAGCGACGGCAAGGAGACCGGCAAGCGGATCGGCAGCGCGATCACCGCCGACCCGCGACCGACCCGCTGCGCGATCCGGCTCGCGCGCAAGGAGCTGACCGTCGACGGCAAGCGGGCGACCCGCGCCGAGGCGATCGAGGCGTGCAAGCTGACCTCGGGCGCCGAGGTGCTGATCACCGGCGACGCGCGACAGGGCGACTGGGACGACCTCCGCGCCGCCCTCGAGGCCGCGAACATCCCGTACCTCACGCACGAACCGCGCGGCGTCACCCCACCGGGAAGCGCTGGCGGCAACGCTGGCCCCTCGCCGACCGAGCACTGACGATCGCCGCGCGCCGACGCTCGGGCTGCGCTCGCCGGCGCTCACCGTGGCGCGCCGGCACGGATCCCGCACGGTCCGACGCTCACCTAGCGCTGCGCGCGATCTTGCAGTGACCACTCGCGCATGTCGCCGAGCCCCGTCACCACCATCGAACGCGATGGGCGTGCGGCGGTGGTGCGGCTGAACGGCGACCTCGTCGTACCTACCGCCAACGCGCTCTACAGCCGGCTGCGGTCGGTGAGCCGCCGCCGCGACGTCAAGCAGCTCGTCCTCGACTTCAAGGCGGTCGGCCGCCTCGACTCGTCCGGCGTCGCGGTGATCTCGCTGGTTCGCAAGCAGCTCAAGCGGTCGGGCAAGACGCTCGAGATGACCGAGCTCGCGGACCATCACCGCGCGGCCTTCGACATCGTCCCCGAGAACGCCGGCAAGCCCGCGGCGTCCGAGGCGGAGCCCGGCGTGGTCGAGCGCATGGGCGGCGGCATGCTCAACGCCGTCGTCAGCGCGCGGGGCCTGTGGGGCCTGATCTACGAGACCGGCCGGCAGACCGTGCTGGTCGCCCGTCGCAAGAAGCGGCTCCCCGAGGGCGCGCTGTTGATGCAGTGCGCCCGGATGGGTGTCGAGGGCGTGTTCATCGTCGGCCTGCTGTCGTTCCTGATGGGCATGACGATGGCGTTTCAGGGCGCCGTCCAGCTCCAGCGCTTCGGCGCCGGCGTGTTCGTCGCCGACATGATCGGCATGTCGATGGTGCGCGAGCTCGCGCCGCTGATGACCGCGATCATCGTCACCGGCCGCACCGGCGCGGCGATCGCCGCCGAGCTCGGCACGATGCGCGTGCGCTCCGAGATCGACGCGCTGTCGACGATGGGCATCAACCCGGTGCGCTTCCTGATCGTGCCGCGCATCCTCGCGATCACGCTCGTCGTGCCGGCGCTCGCGCTGATGGGCATGTTCATCGGGATCTTCGGCGGCATGATCGTCGCGGTCCTCACGCTCGACATGTCGATGATCGCGTTCTGGGAGCGCATCGCCGATCGCGTCCAGCTCCACGACTACATCCACGGCCTCGGCAAGAGCTGCGTGTTCGCGTGGATCATCGGCTTTGCCGGCAGTCACCTCGGCATGCGCGCCGGCGGCGACGCCTCGAGTGTCGGCCTTGCGACCACCCGGACTGTGGTCGCGAGCATCTTCACCATCATCCTGGTCGACGCGGTGTTCGCGACCGTCTCGACCCTCATGAAGCACGGATGACCGACACACCTCCCATCGTCGAGTGTCGGGACGTCGCGGTCGGCTACGACGGCAAGGCCGTCCTCGAGGGCGTCAACCTGACGATCGGGCCGGGCGAGATCGTCGCCCTGCTCGGCGGCTCGGGCTGCGGCAAGTCCACGCTGCTGCGCACGATCACCGGCCTCCTGCCCCCGCTCTCCGGCGACGTGCTGCTGTTCGGCCAGCCGCTCTACGAGATGCCGCTCGACGAGCGCTACATGCTCCTGCGGCGAACCGGCACCGCGTTCCAGATGGACGCGCTGTTCGGCTCGATGACCGTCGGCGAGAACGTCGCGCTGCCGCTGCGCGAGCTCACGAACCTGTCGATCCCGATCGTCCGCGAGATGGTGCGCAACCGGCTCGCGCTCGTCGGGCTGCCGGGCAAGGAGCCGCGCGAGCCGACGAGCCTGTCGGGTGGCGAGCGCAAGCGGGCCGCGCTCGCGCGTGCCTCGATCCTCGATCCCGAGGTGCTGTTCTGCGACGAGCCGTCGGCAGGCCTCGATCCCGTCGTCGCCGCCGGCATCGACGAGACCCTCCTCCAGTTCCGCGCGGCCTTCGGGATCACGCTCGTGATCGTCACCCACGAGCTGCAGAGCATCAAGACGATCGCCGATCGCGCGGTGATGTTCGCGCATCGCACGATCCTCGCGGCCGGCACGATCGACGAGCTCGTGAAGTCGCAGAACGGCGAGGTCTACAACTTCTTCAACCGCGTCGCGGAAACCCCGCACGCAGAAGCGCAGCCGAGGTAACCATGGCAGGCAAGGCACTCAAGATCCGCGTCGGCATCTTCGCCGCGTTGAGCCTCGGGCTCCTCGCGGTCGTGGTCGTCGTGTTCGCCGGGTTCCGGTTCTGGGAAGGCCGCGATCACTACTACATCGTCTTCGACGACAGCGTGATGGGCCTCGAGAACGGCGCGCGCGTCCACCTCAACGGCATGCCCGTCGGAACCGTCGAGGACATCGGCGTCGACCCCGTCGATCTGCGCAAGGTGCGGGTCAAGATCTCGATCAAGGAAGGCACGCCGGTCCACACCGATACCCGCGCGATGCTGCAGTTCGCGGGGATCACGGGCCTCAAGGTGATCGACCTCCGCGAGGGCACCCGGACCTCGCCGCGGCTCGCGGTCAACAGCCAGATCGAGCAAGGCCAGACGGTAATCGACAAGCTGCAGAAGACCGCCGAGGTGCTCGCGGACCAGTCGACGCAGCTGATGACGCGCGCGAACAAGATCGTCGAGAACCTCGTCGTGCTCAGCGACCCGAAACGCTACGAGGCCATGGACCAGATCCTCGTCCAGGCGAAGGTCACGTCCGAGAACCTCGCGGTCGCGAGCAACTCGCTCAAGGGCATGGTCGCGGAGAACCGCGTCGCGCTGCGCACCACGATCGCCTCGGTCAACGAGGCCGCGAACAGCGCCACCGCGATCCTCGACGGTCAGGTCTCGCAGATCCTGACGAACGCCGGCGACTTCGTGTCCGAGCTCAAGGGCATGGTCAGCAACAACCAGAGCGCGCTGCGCTCGGCCGTGTTCGATCTGCGCCAGGCCAGCCGGAGCTTCAAGGAGCTCGCGCGCGAGGTCCGGCAGCGCCCGTCGCGGCTGTTCTTCTCGAAAGCCCCGTCGGAGAGGAAGTTGCCATGAAGTGTTTCCTGCTACTCGTCGTCGTCGTCGTCGCCGCCGCGTGTGGCGGCAAGGTCCCCCAGACACGCTACTACCAGCTCGCCGCACCGACGACGGCCGCACGCGGGGACGGCGCGGTGATCGTGCTCGAACAGCTCGCCACCGACGCGGGGTACGACGACGAGCGGATCGTGTACCGGACCACGCCGTACCGGATGGACTACTACGACTACCATCGGTGGAGCGCGTCGCCGGGCGTCGTTGTCGGCAACTACCTCGAGCAAGCGCTCGAGCGCTCGGGCCGGTTTCGCGCGGTGATCCGCGAGGTCTCCGATCAGGCCGCGATCGTGCTCGGCGGTCGGGTGGTCGCGCTCGAGGAGATCGACCGGTCGAAGGCGCGCTGGGTCGGCCGCATCGTCATCGAGCTCACGGCGGCGGACCCTCGCACCAACGAGATCCTGTGGACCGAGCAGTTCGAGGAGATCGAGCCGCTCGCCGTGCAGTCGCCAGAGGGGCTCGCGCAGGCGATCACCAAGGCGATGTCACGGATCGTTGCCAAGGCAGCCCCGCAGATCGCCGACCACGCCGATCGTCAGGCGGCACTGCATGCGGCCGAGCCGGCGATGGCGCGCGGCAAGTAGTCATACGTGCTCGCGTGGCTACCGAAGCAGGCAGCGATATCGAGCAAAGTCCTCTGTGCCCGCGTCGGCGCGGAGAAGATCGCAACGCCCTATACGTCGATGCTGCTCGCACTTGAGACGTGGAGGATCGAAGTGACTGGTCAGTGGCGTGGCCACCGCGACGTCGCCGAATCGGACGTTTCGGACAAGCCACATCTGAAGTAGCTGATTCGCATCCGTATAATTGGTCCGACCTCTGGTTCGCCATTTGCTACGCGGCGTGCCATGCGTATCGCCCCCCTCCTGCTCCTCGTCTGTGCTGCTTGTAACCCCGAAGTCGACGGCGCGGCCGAGCCGCCGCCGGAGTCCGTCCGCGAACGCCTCCAAGCGGGCGAGACCCGGCTGATGCTGTCCGCCGCCGATAGCGCGGGCTCGATCACCGCGCGCCGCAAGGTCGCGGGCGGCGCATGGGACGTCGGGCTCGCGGATCTCGCGGTCGACCACGGCGAGCTCGTGACGTCGGCGGATGCATCCGGGGCGATCACGCTCGATCGTCTCGAGATCACGTTCGCGCCGATCGCGATCCCGCCGGGCGTGTTCGGCGGTGATGCGGCGCTGACCAACGTGCGCGCGGTGCTCGCGAAGCCGGCAACCGCGACGACCGCGTGGGTCGACGATGACGAAGCGCACACGACCGTGACGCTCGATCTCGACGTCTCGTGGGCACTGACGATCGGCGGCGGGACCGTCCAGCTCGGCTCGCCGCACCTGCCACCGGTCACACTCCACGTCGACTTCACCGGGACCGGGGCGTTCGTCCATGCCGACGTTCGCGCGACCGCGCGCGGCGAGCTGTGGAGCTGGGCCGATCTGGTGAAGCTCGAGGATCTGCAGCTGATCGTCGGCGCCGATACGCCGTAGACGGCCAGGTCGCCAGGCCGATCGCTACGGACAGATCGGAAACTGCGCGATGCCCGGGCGCACCACGGCATCGCCGAGCGCGATGCCCACGTCCTCGATGACCTGATCACGCGTTGACGTCAGCCGCAGCGTGTATGGCCCCGGCCCGAGCCCGCTCGAATCGACGAAGTAGTTGTAGGTGGCGCGCCTGATCGGCTGGTAGGCGCCGGCTTCGTCGCGGACCTCGAGCTTCGCGATCGGATAGCGATGGTTGCGGATCTGGATCGCGGTCCAGAACGCGCTCGAGCCGTCCTTGAAGCGGTAGGCGACCGGGCCGTCGACCTCGCAGGCGACCGGGCGCCAGGTGATCGGCACGCGGCCCGCCGACAGCGGAGCGATCTTCGCGAACGCCTCGCGGCTGAGGTCGAGGTTGCCGCGGGCGCAGCCCGGGCACTGGTCGACGATCCGCACCGTGACCTCACCCTGCGGGCCCTCGACGGCGACGCACCCGCCGCACCATGCCGCGCGGTTGTAGTCGACCCCGTTCATCGCCGCGACCATGAGATCCGGGCCCGCCTCGAAGCTGCAGTTCCCGGTGCCGTCGGCGGTGTAGTGCGTGCCCTCACCGGTGAACGGTCCGACGTCGTTGCGGCAGGGCTCGGGAGCGAGCTCGTCGTCGTCCTCCCCCGAGCACGAACCGCAGGCGCCGAGCAGCGTGAAGCACCCGAGGACGACCGCCCGCACGCGCCCGAGGATCTGCCAGCCGGCCATTTCCCCGCAACCGCAAATGAGTGGCCCTTACGCAGGTTCGGCGAGGACGGCGCAGTGGGCGTAGGATCGGGGGACGTGATTCGCACACGCGGCATGTCCAGCAGCGGGATGCGCTGGGCCTTCGTATTCGGGGTGGTGCTCGCGATCGCGCTGCCCAAGCGGGTCCCGTGCGGCGTCCCCGGCCTCGAGTGCGCCGTCGAGGGCAGGTGGCGAACGGTCTGCACCTCGTACGAGCTCGAGCCGTTCGGGTTTTACCTGCTCGAGCTCGCGTTCCATCGCGATATCGGCTTCGCCTATACGACCGGCGAGGAGTGTCGATAGGCGCTTCCGCCTGCCGTGCTCTCGGCTATCCTAGAAGAGATGTATCGCGACGGCGCGACCCACCACGACGAGCACGACCGCGCGGTCGGTGCGATCCAGATCGCCGATGGCCTGATCACCAGCTGCCTGCTCGCGACGAAGAAGCTACAGGGCCCCGAGCGGCCGCAGCGCTGGCGTGCCGCGCACGCGCTCCACGATGACTATCCCGAGATCTGGCGGCAGCTCGACAGCGCGCGCGCGATCCTCGCGAGCCGCGGCACGAACACGATCGGCTACGACGAGATGCGCGGTCAGGTCTTGCCGGTGTTGCCGATCCGCGATGACTCGCGGCCGCTCGATACGTCGCCGCTCGATGACGCGCGGCGTGCACTCGACGAGCTGCGGCTCGCGATCCCCGGCACCGACTGGAAGGCGATCGAGACGCGCACGACCGGCCTCGTCGGCGTGCGGCTGGTCAGCCGGCGCGGTCGGCTCGCGGCGGCCAGCATCATCGCCGGTGTCGTCGCGGCAGTCGCGACGTGGACCTATTCGACGATCCCCGAGCCAAAGCGCGATCCGCGCGCCGAGATGCGTCGCGAGCTGGCGGTCGTTGTCGATGACCGCAAGGCGCGCATCGATGATCTCGAGCTCTTGATCGGCGGGCGCTGCGACCGGCTCAACGTGCACGAGTACGTGAAGCTGCTCGCGATGGACGGCCGCTGGCAGGACGCTCGCACATTCGGCGCCGACTACCAGGCGCGCTGCGGGGAGGATCCGATCGTCCAGAAGTGGGCCAACGCACCGCGTCCATCGTCGACGCGGCGCGACGCGATGTCCTCGGCGGACTCCTCGTTCCGGCGGCGCTGATCCGTCACTGATTCGGCGCTGACGCCCGCGCTGACGCGACCATGGCTGCAACAGCCAGGCCTCGCGATGTTGCCGTCACGTCACCGCCGCGAAGCACCGCGCATACCGAGCGTGCGCATCGCAGAGGTATGAACCCACTGGATCTGGTCGGCCCCCAGTTTCTGACGTTCTGGCTCGCGGGCGGTGTCGCCGTCGCGGTCGTGACCTGGCTCGTACGGGTGGCCGTCGGAAGATCGCCTCGCCGGGCCACTGCCGACGAAGCTGCCGCGAAGCTGCACCCGACGCAGGTCGCATACCTGGTCGGCGGCATCGAGCGCGCCGTGGAGGCTGCGGTCGCCGGCCTGCATCATCGCGGGCTGCTCGCGACCGACAGCTGGCTCATCAAGCAGACCGACGCGCGCGGCGAGATCCTGTCACCTGAAGGCGTGTTTCGTGGCTGCGCCGAGCCGGCGCGGCTGTCGCGCCTCGAGCAGCACGTGCTGCGCAGCCTGCCGAGCACGATGCGCGGGTTGATCGACGGTGCCGGGTCCTCCGCGATCGTGATCGAGCGCGAGCTCGAGGAGGCCGGGCTGCTCGTCGCGGATCGCACGCGTGCGACATGGATCGTCCGGCTCGCGGGTCTCGCGTGGCTCGGGCTCGGCGTCCTCAAGATCGGCATCGGCATCGCCCACGCCCGGCCGGTCGCGTTCCTCGTGTTGCTCGTCGCGCTCGGTGCCTGGCTCCTGTGCAAGCGCGCGCGTGCGCCCCGCGAGACCGCGCTCGGCCGCGCCGTCATGCGCCTGATGCGCGAGCGCCATCGCAGCCTCGAGCTCACGGCGACCACGGCGCCTGCCCAGGTCACCGCCGACGAGATGACGCTCGCGTACGGCCTCTTCGGTCACGCCGTCGCGGGCATCGCGCTGATGACGCTGATGCCGAGCTATCAGGTCGCGCTCGTCGCGGCGGCATCGTCGACCTCGAGCGGCACGAGCCTGTTCAGCGGTGGCGGTTGTGGCGGTGGCGGTGGCTGCGGCGGTTGTGGAGGTTGCAGTTGAAGGGCGTCGGCCTCGGCTGGCGACCCGAGACCGCGTGGCTGATCGATCAGCGCGCCAGCCTCGGCTTCACCGAGGTGATCGCGGAGCTGATCGATCCGGCGCGCCCACCCGCGGCCCTCGCGGCGGCCGTCGCGCGTGGCTTGCCGGTCATCACCCATGGCGTGGGGCTGTCGCTCGGCGGTGCGCAGCCTGTCGATCACGCGCGACTGCGCCGGCTCACGCATGCCGCGCAGACCCTGCGCTCGCCGCTCGTCAGCGAGCACGTCGCGTTCTGCCGCGCCGGGGGTGCCGCCTCGCCGCACTTCCTGCCGGTCCCGCATACCCGCGCGCAGCTCGCGATCCTCGTCGACAACGTGCGCCGCACGATCGACGCGCTGCCCGCGCCACTCGTGCTCGAGAACGTCGCGGCCCCGCTGCGCTGGCCCGGAGACGAGCTGCACGAGGCTGACTTCCTCGCCGAGCTCGTCGACCGCACCGGCGCGCGGCTGCTCCTCGACGTCGCGAACCTCCACGCGAACCTCGTCAACCATGGCGGCGATCTTGACCGTTACCTCGATCGCCTCCCGCTCGATCGCATCGCCTACCTCCACGTCGCCGGCGGCGCCCGCGTCGACGTCATGTGGCGCGACACCCACGGCCACCCGCTCACGCCACCCATCATCGACGTCCTCGCCCGCGTCCTCGCGCGCACCGGCCCCCGCCCGCTCCTCCTCGAGCGCGACGACCACTTCGGCACACGCGGCGAGCTCGAGGCCGAGCTCGACCAGCTCGCCACCCTCCACGCCGCGACTGCCGCGCCGCCACCCCAGCCGCGGCCTGTCCGCGACATCGATCTCCCACGCATGCACCGCACCCTCCGCACCACGCTCGAGCACGCCCAGCGCGCCCTGATCGACTGCGTCACCGGCACCCGCGCACTCGCCGCCTTCGACCCGATCGGCCTCGCCGAGGCCCGCACCATCGCGCGCCGCAAGGCGATTAGTGGAGCCTGTCCCCGTAGGTGATCGACGTGATCTCGACGTCGCCGCCGCGTGGCAGGGTGACGGAATCGCCGACGCGGGCACCGAAGAGCGCGCGGGCGAGCGGGGACTGCCAGCCGATCGCGCCATCGCGGGGCGAGGCCTCGATCGCGCCGACGATCCGGTACGTGGTCTGCTTGCCGGCCTCGTCCTCGACGATGACGCTGGCGCCGAAGCCGACGTGATCGGGATCGGCCGGGGCGTCGACGAGCTCGGCGCTCGCGAGGTGGTCGGTGAGCTCGTGAAAGCGGGCCTCGTCACCAGCGTCCCGGGTGCGCTGGCCGAGGGCGTCGAGCTCGGCACGCAGCGTTCGCGCGCCGTCGGCGGTCAGGTAGTTCGGGACCCCATCGGGAACCGGCATGCCGAGGCGGACGACAGGTTCCGCCGGCGCGTCGTCGGACTCCTTGGTGAAGGCCTTGCTCACGATCGAAGGCTACCTGGCGTGCGCGGGTTTTCGAGTGACGATTTCGAGTGACGTGTTTCGGTGCCTCGTGCTCGCGAGCGGTCATCCGATCGCCGAGAGATCCCCGAGCACGTGCTCGAGGCCGCGCGCACGATGTCGCACGCGTCGCACGACGTCGCGGACTAGACGGGGATCCCGCCCGCGGTCACAGTCGCCGCGGTGTCGAACCGAGTGCGTCGCAGCAAGCCCGAGCTGTACATGGCGCTGTGGGGCGCGCTGACGTTCGGCGCGCTGCTCGCGAGCTACATGGCGTTCCGGCCGATTCGCGATGCGCTCGTGCTCGGCGACTGGGATCGCTTGCCGCTGCTGTTCACGGCGACGCTCGTCGCGGTCACCGTGCTGTCACCGGTGTGGAGCACCGTGCTCGGCCGTGTCCGCCCGCGCCGCGCGATCCCGTTCGCGTTCCACGTATTCGCGATCTGTTGCCTCGGCTTCGCCGTGCTCGTCGGCAACGACGTCGCGCCGATCGCGGTCAGCCGGGTGTTTTACGTGTGGTCCGCGGTCTTCAACCTGTTCGTGATCTCGGTGTTCTGGAGCCTGCTCGCGGATCTGCTCGGGCCGCTGATCGCGAAGCGGCTGTACGGTCCGATCGCCGCCGGCGGTACGATCGGCGCGATCGCCGGGCCCGCGCTGACCCGGCTGCTCGTCGACCACATCGGCATCGACGGCGTGCTCGTGCTGTCGGCCGTGCTCCTCGAGGTCGCGGTGATCGGCGTCGCCGGCGTGCGGCGCTGGGGCGAGCAGCTCGACCGCGAGGATGGTGTCCCGCTCGACGAGCCTGCGCCCGGCGGTGCGTTTCGCGGCTTCACGCAGGTCGCACGCTCGCCATACCTGCTCGCGATCGTCGCCTACGTCCTGTGCACCGCGACCGCGGCGACGTTCATGTACCTCGAGCAGGCCGCGATCACCGCCGCCGAGTACCCGAACCGCGCGGATGCCGCGAAGCTGTTCGCGTCGATCGACTTCTGGACGAACGCCTCGACGTTCGTGGTGCAGACCGTGATCGCCGGCCCACTGCTCGCGCTGCTCGGACCTGGCATCGTGCTGCTCGCGCTGCCGCTCGCCCAGGCGATCGGGATCTCCGCGCTCGCGTCGGCGCCCACGATCGCGACGCTCGTCGCGGTGCAGATCACGACGCGCACGCTGACCCACGGCCTCACGCGCCCCGCGCGCGAGCTGCTGTTCACGGTGGTCTCGCGCGACGACAAATACCGCGCGAAGCACGCGATCGACACCGTCGGCTACCGACTCGGCGACTTCGGTTCGGCGTGGCTGCACCAGGGCCTCAAGGCCCTCGGTCTCGGGAGCGTCGCGCTCGTCGGAGCGATGCTGCCGGTCGCCGGGATCTGGATGGGCCTCGCGCTGTTTCTCGGCGTCGGCTATCGCCGGCGGGTCGCGACCGGTGCACGCGAAGATCGTCCTGGGTGACTCGCCGCGACTGATCCGGCAGCTATGCTGTGCGCGATGATCAGCCGCCTCCTCCTCGCGCTCGCTCTCGTCTGCATCTCCACGGCCTGCGGCGAGAAGAAGGCCGCTCCCCAGAAGCTTCGCAAGATGGCGTTCAAGGTCCAGATCGATCAGGCCGGCCGGATGATGCCGCTCCTCGAGCTGTTCGACGAGAAGCACAAGCTGATGACCGTCGTCGGCTCGTACACGATGACGGTGTCGCGACCCGACGGCACCGTGCTGTGCTCGGTCACGCGCCCGCTCGCGAAGACCGACTTCACCGACAAGCACGCGTACAAGGCGACGTGGCAGGACGCCGCCTGCCCCGCCGACGCGGCCGCGCCCGAGGTTCGCGTCAACCTCGAGGTCAAGACCGGCGATGCCGCCGACGCGCCGAAGCTCGCGCGCGAGATGACGACGCCGATCAAGTTCGTCTACCCGCACCTCGCGAAGCCCGCCACCGATGCCACGCAACCATCCTCCAGCGTCGATCCGACGAAGCTGCCCGCCGAGGCGCCGCTCCCCGAGCCCGCACCCGGCTCGGCCGCTGGTTCGTCCGCCGCTTCGGCCGCGGGTACGGGATCGGCGAGCGGCTCGGCCGCGGTGATGGGCTCCGCGAGCGACGCACCGAGACCGCCTCCCGACGGCTCGGCCGGCTCGGCTCGCTGACGGCTCGGCCGGCTCGGCTCGCTGACGGCTACGGAAACCGCAGCTTTGTCACGTACGTCTGCCAGCGCGCCTGGAACGCCGGCATGTCGCGCTCGCCGAGGATCTTCGCGAGCGTGGCGTAGCCAGTCGGGTCCTTCGCGCGAGCGGCGCGAAACTCGCGATAGAAGTCGCGGAGCAGCCCCTTCTCCTGCAGGTAGTAGAGGAGGTAGCGCGCCGCGGCGTAGTGCGTGCCGCTGCCGCGGCCGTAGAACGCGTCGACGTCGAGCGCGGTCAGCTGCTCGAACGACGGGACCGCGCCCTCGGCGATCGTTTCTTGTAGACCGGCGAGCCGCCAGTTCGTGAGCCCGATGATGTGGCCGCCACGCTCGCTGCTCTGCTCGAACAGCGAGCCGAGGCCCTCGTTGAGCCATGGCGGTGCCTCGGGAAAGTCGGCCTCGACGTACGGATGCACGATCTCGTGGACGAGCGTGCCGCCGCCGGTCGCGATGTTCATGAACAGGCCGCGATGGTGCCGCGAGTAGAAGCCGTACGGCGTCGTCGGTGACGAGCCGGTGAGCGCGCGGACGCCGTGCTCGTAGCTGGCCGCGCGCGTGAACAGAAAGACGTCGAGGATCTGCGTCGGCCGGTGCGTGAAGAAGGCCTGCTCGAGGCGATCGGCGGCCCACCGCACGGTCTGCGCGCTCCCTGCGAGATCCTCCTCGCTGCCGTCGCCGATCACGACGAATGGATCCTCGATGCGGATCGCGAGGTGGCCGAGCTGCTTGGATGCCAGGCGCGTGCGCAGCGCGGCGATGTGCTTGGCGTAGGCGGCGTCGCTGAACGTGCGGGCGGGCTTCACGGCAGACATCGGGCGCGCCGGTGCGGGATCCGCGTCCGAGCTCGGCGTGCAGCTGACTGCCGTGCCGACGGCGATCGCGAGGAGCATACGCATGTCCCTGCAAGACTAGCGAACCCGCCGCAGGTTGCAGGGTAAGACTTGCGTCATGACCGAGACCCCGACCGAGACGCCGACCGCGACGCCTGACGCCAACCCCTATCGCACCGGCTACGAGCGCATCGAGCAGCTGATCGTGACGACCGGCAACGACGTCGCAGGCCACGAGATCGTGGGGTACCTCGCGATCGTGCGCGGGATCGTGGTGCGCGCGACGAGCATCGGCAAGGGCATCGTCGGGTCGTTCAAGGCGCTCGCCGGCGGCAACATCCGGGAGTTCACCGAGGTGTGCGAGGCCGCGCGCCACGACGCCTACCAGCAGATGATCGCGCACGCGCGCGAGGTCGGGGCCGACGCGATCATCGGCATGCGCTACGACGCGACCGAGTTCGGTCAGGGCAGCACCGAGGTGCTCGCGTACGGCACCGCGGTCAAGCTCCTGCGGTCACGTCCACACTGACGAGGTCGCCCGCGAGCGGCCGGTCGAGCGCGCGCTTCGTGGCGTCGCGGGCAAGCTCGAGCGCGCGGCGACCGGCGTCGAGGCGGAACGGGTTCACGCGCGGCAGGTTTTCGAGCACGAGCGAGACGAGGTCGGGGCGGCGCGGCACGACCTGCGGCCGGGTGGTGCGCTGCCACGGTGGGCGCGCCGAGATGTGATGGAACAGCAGGCGGCCGGTCGGGACCCCGGCGATGCCGGCGCGATCGAGGATGCCGCCGTCCCAGTACGGCCGCCCGGCGATCCACACCGGATGGAACATCGCGGGCACCGCGCACGAGGCGCGGATCGCGTCGGCGAGATCGCCGGATGTGAGCACGGCGGTGCGGCGCGCGAGGATGTCGAACACGCTGATCGCGACCGGGACCCGACACGCGGCGATGTCGGTGATCGGCAACATGTCGCGCAAGAGCGCGTCGAACTTCTTGCCGGCGAGCAACCCGGGACCGAGCGACGGATCCCAGAAGTGAGCGCGCTCGAGACGCGCGAGCACCTCCGCGAGCTCGCCCGGCGAGACGCCGGCGGCCCACGCCCCGGTGACCATCGCACCGGCGCTCGAGCCGGCGACGTGGGTCGGCGTCAAGCCGCGCTCGCGGAGCGCCGCGAGCATCCCGGTGTGCGCGTAGAACGAGAAGAACCCGCTCGACATCGCGAGCCCGAACGGTGCGCGCGCGAGCCACTCGCCGAGCGTCGTCACGGACGGATCCCGGGTCGGATCCCGGGTCGGATCTGGGGCTGCGGCGCGGGCGGGCCGGGCGCCGGCCCAGGCGGCGGCGCGGACTGCATGCCACGGCACCGCCCGACACTCCGCCAGCCCTTGAACGCGGAGACGCCGAAGCCGATCGCGAGGCCGCCCTCGACGACCGCGCCGATCCCTGCGTTGTCCTCGTCGCTGGTCAGGAAGTAGACCGCGCCGATCGCGGAGAGCACCGCGACGGCGGTATCGAAGCCGGGGACCATCGCGCTCGTCGTGCAGGAGACCTCGGCGGGCGGCGGCGGCGGCCGTGCAGGAGGATCACGCACGAGCACGAACGAGCACGCGCTGGTCACGAGCAGCGCGGTCATGGCGCACGCGAGGGGACCACCACGGGACATCGGCACCGATGATAGCCCGACCGGCCGCGCAAGAAGATCCGTCGGGGGTGGCGGACGGGCGCGTAGCCCGTGTTATTGCCTCGATCGTGACGGACAAGGCCGGAGCGCGCATGCCGCGCCAGATCCCGTACATCATCGCCAGCGAAGGCTGCGAGCGGTTCAGCTACTACGGGATGCGGAACATCCTGTTCCAGTTCCTGCCCGTCTCGATGCTGATGCTCCACCTCCCCGAGGCGGAGCGCGCCGGCGCGGCGAAGGACGTGTTCCACACGTTCGCGATGGGCGTGTACTTCTTCCCGCTCCTCGGCGGCTACCTCGCCGATCGGTTCTTCGGGAAGTTCAACACGATCTTCTGGTTCAGCATGATCTACTGCCTGGGTCATGCATTCCTCGCGATCTTCGAGGACAGTCGCACCGGCTTCTACTCCGGCCTGTTCCTGATCGCGCTCGGGGCGGGTGGCATCAAACCGCTCGTCGCCTCGTTCGTCGGCGACCAGTTCGACGACCGCAACAAGCACCTCGCGAAGCTCGTCTTCGACGCGTTCTACTGGATCATCAACTTCGGCTCGTTCTTCGCGTCGCTGCTGATGCCGGTGTTCCTCGCGAGCTATGGCCCGAGCGTCGCGTTCGGGATCCCCGGTGCGCTGATGTTCATCGCGACCGTCGTGCTGGTCGCAGCGCGCAAGCGCTACGTGATGGTCGAGGTCCAGCCCCCGAACCCGAACTCGTTCATGCGGGTCGCGAAGACCGCGCTGTTCTCGCAGGCGGGCGGCCACGGCAACGGGTTCTATGTCGCGGTCGCCGGCGCCGTGCTCGCGGCCGGCGCGCTCGCGCTGCTGCCGCTCGGGTACCTCGCCTTCGCTCCGACGATCTGCCTCGCGCTCGTGATCGTGCTCGCGTTCGCCGGCATCGGGACGTCGATGCAGCTCGACCGTGCGCGCGGCATCCACACCGACGAGGCGATCGAGGGCGTGCGCGCTGTCCTCCGGATCCTCATCATCTTCGCGCTCGTCACGCCGTTTCACTCGCTGTTCGACCAGAAGGCGACCGAGTGGGTCAAGCAGGGCCAGGCCATGGTGATCCCGGCCTGGGAGATCAACCTCGGATTCCTCGGCACCTGGGAGACCAACTTCCTGCCCGCCCAGATGCAGGCATTCAACCCGTTGATGGTGATGCTGCTCATCCCGTTCAACAACCTCGTCCTCTATCCGCTCATGCACCGGCTGGGCTACGAGCCGACGACGCTGCGAAGGATGACCTGGGGCATCGTGTTCTCGGGCATCGCCTGGATCGCGGCGGGGTCGCTGCAGGTCGTGCTCGACGGCGGCGACAAGCTCACGATCCTCTGGCAGATCCTGCCCTACGCGCTGCTTACTTTTGGCGAGGTCCTGGTCTCGGCGACCGGCCTCGAGTTCGCGTACAGCCAGGCGCCGCTCGCGATGAAGGGCGTCATCATGAGCTTCTGGAACCTGACGACGACGGTCGGCAACCTGTGGGTGCTCCTCGTCGACGCCGGCGTCCGCAACGACACGGTGACGTCCAAGATCAAGGACACCGGGCTCAGCGAGACCGCGTTCCTGATGTTCTTCTTCGCGGGCTTCGCGTTCCTCGCGGCGCTCGCCTTCAAGCTCTACGTCAAGCGCTACAAGGTCCTCGATAACTATCGCAAGCAGCAGCCGAAGGTCTCGCGCGACGTCGTGCCCGATCGTGCCGCCGGCGCCGCCGCACTCCCCGAAGCCCGCGACGTCTCCGATCGCGACAAGTGATGCCGGACGCGAAGCGGCCGCCGGGCGCGTAGCGCACGGGGCGTGCGAAGCACGCCAGCAGCACTCGAGCCGGAGCGCAGCGGAGGCGAAGAAGTAGCGATCGCGCTCAGCGCGCTTTCTCGATGCGGCCGTCGGCGTGGCGGGCGAACCGGCCTTCGTGGCGCGGGTGGACGGGTGCGTCGGCGGGCCACGGCCAGCCACCGAACCGTGTGCGCTGGTAGTCCGACATCGCCTGCTGGATCTCGGCGCGCGTGTTCATGACGAAGGGGCCGTACTGGACGACGGGCTCGCCGATCGGCTTGCCCTGGAGGAGCAGGAGCTCGACGGGAGCGGGAGCGGCCTGCGGGGCGGCAGTGATCGTCACGGTCGTGTCGGGCCGCAGGCGGACGCCGGTGCCCTTCGTGACGGTGCGATCGGCGATCTCGGAGCCACCGGCGAACAGGTAGAGCGTGCGGTTCGAGGTCGGCCGCGCGGGCGGCATGGTCCACGTCGCGCCGGGCGCCATGCGGATCGACCAGATCGCGACGTCGGCATCCGGGGTCGAGGCCCACGAGTCGGGCGGCGGTGACGGCGGCGTGGCATCACCGAGGGTGCCGGCGACGACGGTGACCTCGGTGGACTTGCCGGCGGCGTCGCGGTGGACGTGGCGCGGGATCTTGTCGGCCCACAGCATCGAGAAGTAGGGCTCGACGAGCTTGTTCCTCGCCGGCAGGTTCAGCCAGATCTGGAACAGCTCGGCGGGATTCGGAGCATCGCGCGCGAGGAGCGGAAACATCTCGGAGTGGACGATGCCCTTGCCGGCGGTGAGCCACTGGACGTCACCCTGGCCGAACCGCGCGGCCGCACCGAGCGAGTCGGCGTGATCGATGAGACCGCGGCGGACGATCGTGACGGTCTCGAAGCCGCGGTGCGGATGTCCGGGAAATCCCGGCACGGTCTCGCCGTGATACATGCGCCAGCCGTCCTTGCCCTCGAAGTCCTGACCGAGGTTGCGGCCTTGCAGCGACGCCGCTGGACCGAGGTGGTCGTTGCCGGCCGGGTACGCGTCGTCGTGGTGCACGCAGAACAGGAACGGGTCGATGGTCTGCCACGGGAAGCCGAGCTTGAAGGTCTCGAGGATCGCGCTCATGAAGGCAAGGGTAACGCCCGGCGGCGGATCGCCAACCCGGGGCCGGGGAACTCTCTGTTCGCGCGGGTGTCGCGCGGCGCCGTAAATCTCGTCCGCACCGCGCGGCCCGCGCAGCCGGACGACCGCGCGGCCTGACATGATGGCGGGGTCGTGCCGCGCTTCGAGAGCCAGATCGGTTCGCTGCGCTGGATCGTCACGCTGGCCGCGCTGACCGCGATCGTCGCGCTGTCGATCGACATGAGCTTGCCGGCGCAGCCCACGCTGGCGCGCACGTTCGGCGTCTCGGCCGACACCACGCAGCTCACGCTGTCGCTGTTCCTGATCGCGTTCGCGTTCGCGCAGATCTTCGTCGGCTATCTGTCCGACGCGATCGGCCGCAAGCCGGTCATGCTCGGCGGGCTCACGCTGTTCACGCTCGCTGGCATCGCGTGCGCCGCGAGTCCGTCGATCGAGGTGCTGCTGGTGTGTCGCGTCGTCCAGGGTCTGGGCGCCGCGGCGTCGCCGGTGGTCGCCCGCGCGATGATCCGCGACACCCAGCCACCCCGCGAGGCAGCCCGCCTGCTCTCGACGCTGCTCGCCGCGCTCGCCCTCGCTCCGATGATCGCGCCGACGATCGGCAGCGCCCTGCTCCACGTCGCGTCGTGGCGCGCGATCTTCGCGACCCTCGCCGGCTGCGGCGCGGTGCTCGCCGTGTTCGCGCACCTGACGCTGCGCGAGACCCTGGCGATCGACCGCCGCAACCCGGCGACGCTCGGCGGCTTCTTCCGCGGCTTCTCGACGTTCTTCGCGACGCCAGGGACCCGGCTGCCGATCATGATCTCGTGCGCGTCGTTCGCGGGTCAGTTCTCGTACATCGCGGTGTCGCCGTTCGTGTTGATGGAGGGCTATGACGTCAGTGAGAGCGGGTACGGGATCTACTTCGGGATGACCGCGCTCGCGCTCATGCTCGGCTCGCTCACCGGTGGGCGGATGCTGCGCGCGGGACGCTCGCCCGGCGCGATGCTCGTGATCGGCGCGACGATCCTGCTGTTCGGCGGCATCCTGGTCTCGATCGGCACCCACGTCGAGGCGCTCGGGATCGCCGGCTTCATCGGGCCGATGGTGATCTACTTCTTCGGCACCGGCATCGTCAGCCCGAGCGCCACCGCGATGGCGATGGAGCCGACGCCGCAGCTCGCCGGCACGGCATCGTCGGCGATCGGCGCGCTGACGATGATCTCGGGCGCGCTCGCCGGCTACGCGACGGCGCGGATCGGCGGCAGCTCGGCAACGACCTTCGCGCTGGTCGTGACCACGATGGGCGCGGTGGCCTTCGCGCTGGCGTGGCTGGCGGCTGCGGTGCGACGCCGGCGCGCACTCGCGAGCGCTGCGATGTTGCCGTAGCTCAGAAACAACAGGAGTCGCGGTAGCCGCATGTCGCGCAGCGATAGTGCGCGTGCTCCGGCTGCATCAGCGTGCTGCAGTTCGGACACGTCGACGCCAGGTCGCAGGTGCCGCGTGGTGTCGCGGTGGGCGCGTTCGTGACCTCGAGCGTCGTCGGCGGGCGCTCGACGGTGCGCGGTGCACCACGCTCGAGGTCGACGTACGCCGAAGGGGGCAAGGTCCCGCGCGGAAAGCGGTCGAAGCGTTCCATGACCTCATCGGATAACACGGCGGTCTGACGCTATGCTTGGCGCATGTGGACCCGTCGCTCGTTCCTTGGTGCTGGCCTCGGTGCTGGTCTCGTGCTTGCCGCGACGGCTCGCACCGGTCACGCCAGGAAACCCGTGCAGCCCTCTAATCTGATCACGCGTCCCATCCCGTCGACCGGCGAGCTACTTCCCGTGGTCGGGCTGGGGTCGTGGCAGACGTTCGACGTCGACGATCCGGCGACCGTGCAGCCGGTGGTCGATCGCTTCCTCGCGCTCGGCGGCCGGGTGATCGACTCGTCGCCGATGTACGGACGGTCCGAGGCCACGATCGGCGCGATGCTCGCCGCGATCCGCAAGGCGAATCCGCAAGCGCCGGCGGCGTGGCTCGCGACCAAGGTGTGGACGCGCGGCAAGCAGGACGGGATCGCGCAGATGAAGCGGTCGATGCATAGGCTCGGCACCACCAAGCTCGACCTCATGCAGATCCACAACCTCGTCGACTGGAAGACCCAGCTCGCGACGCTGCGCGCCTGGAAGGCCGTCGGCACGATCCGTTACATCGGGGTCACGCACTACTCGCACGGCGCGTTCGACGAGCTCGAGCGGATCGTCCGCAAGGAGAAGATCGACTTCGTGCAGCTGCCGTACTCGGTGGCCGACCGCGCCGTCGAGAAGCGGCTGTTACCGGCCGCGCGCGATGCCAACGTCGCGGTGCTCGTGATGGAGCCGTTCGCGTCGGGTGCGCTGTTCGGCAAGACCAAGGGCAAGCCGCTGCCCGCGGTCGCCGGCGAGCTCGGCTGCACGAGCTGGGCGCAGCTGTTCCTCAAGTTCATCGTCGGTCACCCGGCGGTGACGTGCCCGATCCCGGCGACCTCCAAGGTCAAGCACGTCGAGGACAACCTCGGCGCGCTGCGCGGCGTGCTGCCGACCGAGACGCAGCGCAAGCAGATCGTCGCTGCCCTGGCGTGACGCGTCGTGACCGAGCTGATCACTCGGTCGGCATCGCGCTGCCTTCACCGCGCGGACGTCCACGACCACCGCGGCGGCGGCCGTCCCACGGCGCCGGCACGCGATCGCCTCGCTCGGCGATCGCCTTGTCGAGCTCCTGGACCGAGATCACGCCATCGCCGTTGTCGTCGGTGGTCACCGAATCGAACCGACCGAACGGTGCGTTCGCGAGCTCGCCCGCGGTGAGCTGACCATCGTTGTCGGCGTCGAGCCGCACGTGCAGGCCCTCGGCGCGCTCGAGGCGGGCCGCCGCACGCTCGGCCTCGCTGACCGTACCGTCGCCGTCCTTGTCGAGGCGTGCCGTGATCTCGGCGTCGCGCTTGGCGCGCGCGGCCTGACGCTCGGCATCGGTGACCTCGCCGTCACCGTCGGTATCCATCGCGGCCATGCGCTGGCGCCGCCGCTCCTCGCGGCTCTGCGCGGTCGCGCTGCGATCGTCGTCGGCATCATCGGTCGGCAGTGCCGGGCGCCGCGCGGGTAGCTCGATCTTGCCCGAGCGGCCCTTCACGCCGGTTGCTGCGCCACTCGACGAGGCGCTCGAGCCACTGGCCGTGCCGGGCGCGTTGTCGGTCTTGCAACCGAGAGCCGTCGCGAGGGCCAGGACGATCGACAGGGACTTGAGCATCGCTCCTGTTACAGCAAGAGCCGGGCCGATGCGCAAGTGGTCGCGATGACATGGCCTGGATCACGCCTGCTACGGGGTCTGCAGCCGTGTGGCTGTGAGGTCCGCAGATCTACCAGGCGCCGCCGAGCCAGAGCTGCGCGCCCGCATCGCCGCCGCTCATCCCGACGACCCACGTCGCGCGCTGTGCCCGCCACTTCTTCCAGCTCCCGCGCGGTTGCGTGTACGCCGAGGCCGGCCCGACCGGATAGCTGATGGCGAACGAGACTGCTCCGGTCGTGAGCCCGTGCCGCGCGGTCAAGAACCCGGCGCCGGCGAGGTTCAGCGCGGTGCCGCCGAGGTGCGTGAGCCAGAACGAGCGTCGCTCGCGTCGCCCGGCCTCGGCGAGTGCCGCGCGCAGGATCGTCACCTGCGCGCAGGCGTCTCCGGACGTCGCCGGGACCGTGATCCGCAGCGGCATCGTGACGCGTGCGAGCACGCCGATCGTCGCCTTCGTCGCGCCGACATAGAGCGTCTCCTCGGTCGCGCGATCGAAATCGCCGCCCGTCGGGCTGACCTCCGCGAGCGCGAACCCGAGCTGCCCGACCGCCGCGGTACCGAACGCGATCGCCCACAGCGTGTTCCAGCGGAACGCCTTGCACGCCTCGAGCTCGAGGTGCGCGCGGAGCTCCGCGGCCTCGGCCTCGCAGCTCTCGGCGCGCGCATGGGGAGCCGCGAACGCGAGCAGGATCGTCACGAGCACGATGCGGCGCATCGGAACAATCTACGCATACCGCGTGGTGCCTCCGCTACCCTCACGCCATGAACATGCTGGCTCTGTCGACCGTGACCTCCCGTACGACGACGTCGATCCAGTAGATGCTTCGCGCTGCCTCTGCCCTCGCCGTGGTCTCGCTGCTCGCGCTCGCCGGATGTGGCAAGCGCGATCGGAACGCCGCCGAGGACCGCTCGCAGGCCGCGCGACCGCGTCCGGCTGGCCCGCTCGGTGTGGTCGCCGAGGTGCGCGGCGAAGCGATGCTGGTCGGCGATGCGGGCCGGTTCGCGCTGATCGTGGAGCGCCGGCGGTGGTTCGACGCTGCGGGCGGCGCGCTGCGCGAGCGCCCGGAGCTGTCGGCGCCGCTCGCGAGGACGCTCGCCGACCTCGAGCCGTTCGCGGAGGTCCACCTCGGCAGCGCGCCGGTCGTCGTCGGTGGCGAGGAGCATCACGAGCAGCACATCCGGCTCGAGCCCGCGCCTCGCCCGATCGCGGTGACCGGCATCGTCGTCGAGATCGCGATGGCGGGTCCCGGCGAGGAGCTGTGGCGCACCGAGCACGAGCTACGCACCGAGCTCGCGAGCTTCGATGGCCAGGCGACGACGATGACGACGACGACGACGATGATGACGACGACGCCGATCCCCGCCCTGCTGCGGATCGGGCCCGATGCGAACCATCGCTCGCCGGTGCAGGCGAAGCTGTGCGCGCAGCCGAGGATCATCGATCTGGTCGGCGTGGTGACCGCCGGCGCCGGCTCGCGGATCGATGCCCTGGTCACCGAGTGCAACGATGCGACGCCGATCCGCATCGTGTCGTATCGCTGGCCCGGCCCCCGCGCATCCGTGACGACGCTCGCATCGCCAGCCGAGCTGGGCTTTCGTCCCGAGCGCCTCGTCGTCACGCCGCGTGGCGAGGCAGTCGTCGTCGGCACGCGCGCCGGCCAGCTCGCGATCGGCCGGGTCGGCACCGACCACCAGGTTACCGTCACCACCACGCTCGCCGGGGTCTCTCGCGTCACGACCGCGCTCGCCGCCGTCGACGCCAGCATCTGGACGCTGACGCTCGGCGCCAGCGACGACTGGATCGTCGCGCGCGATGGCGTCGCGGTCACGCTCGTCGATCCGACCGGCAGCGGAGATCCAGAGCAGCTGCAGCCGCTGCAGCTCGCCAGTGCTCCCCAGCTCGGTATCGTCGTGCTCGCGCGGTCGGCGACCATGCGCTACTTGCTCGCGACCCAGCCGCCCGCCGGGCCACCGCTCGTGATCACCGCGCGCTGAGCGTGCTCACGACGGCGGACCGGTGTGCATGCGGTGCTGGGCGTCGTCGAAGCCGGTCTCGGCATCGGGCTCGCGACCGAGCAGCGAGACCACGATCGCGACGAGGAAGCTCAGCGGGACGGTGATGATGCCGGGGTTCTTGAGCGACAGGATCGGCTCGTCGTGGTGCAGCAGATCCTTCCACACCGTCGGTGACAGCAGGATCAACGTCAGCGTGCTGACCGTGCCGGTGATCATGCTCGCGACCGCGGCGCGGGTCGTGAAGCGGCGCCACGTCATCGACAGCAGCAGTGCGGGAAAGTTCGCGCTCGCGGCGATCGAGAACGCGAGCCCGACCATGAACGCCACGTTCTGGCCCTCGAACACGACGCCGAGCCCGATCGCCACGATCGCGAGGCCCACGGTCGCGTAGCGCGCGACGCGCAGCTGCTCGGTTTCCGTGATGTTGCCGCGGCGCACGACGTGCCCCCACAGATCGTGGGCGAGCGCCGCGGCACCCGACAGCGTCAGCCCGGCGACGACCGCGAGGATCGTGGCGAACGCGACGGCGGAGATGAAGCCGAGGAAGCCGGTGCCGCCGAGGACCTCCGCGAGCAGCGGCGCCGCCATGTTGCCGCCCTTCGCGACCGAGCCGATCGCCTCGCGGCCGACGAGCACCGACGCGCCGAACCCGAGGATGAACGTCACGAGGTAGAAGAAGCCGATCAGCGACGTCGCGTAGGCGACCGAGCGGCGCGCGGTCTGCGCGTCGGGCACGGTGTAGAACCGCATGAGGATGTGCGGCAGGCCGGCGGTGCCGAACATCAGCGCGATGCCCAGCGAGATCGCCTCTAGCGGGTTCGCGACGAGCGCGCCCGGTGCGAGCACGCCGTCGCCGTAGCGTTCGCGCGCGGCCGAGAACAGCGTGAGCGGGTTCATCCCGAACTGCGCGAGCACGAGCACGGCGAGCAGCGTCGCGCCGAGCAGCAGCAGGCACGCCTTGATGATCTGCACCCACGTCGTCGCGATCATCCCGCCGAACAGCACGTAGAGCAGCATCACGCCGCCGACGAGCAGGATCGCGCCGCGATACGGCAGCCCGAACATCAGGTGGATCAACTCACCGGCGCCGACCATCTGCGCGATCAGGTAGAAGATGACGACGGTGAGCGTGCTGATCGCGGCGGCGATCCGCACCGGACGCTGGCGCAGCCGGTACGCCACGACGTCGGCGAACGTGTACTTGCCGAGGTTGCGCAGCGGCTCGGCGATCAGGAACGTGATCACCGGCCAACCGACGAGCCAGCCGACCGAGTAGATCAGCCCGTCGAAGCCCGACATCGAGACCAGCCCGGCGATGCCGAGGAAGCTCGCCGCGCTCATGTAGTCGCCCGCGAGCGCGAAGCCGTTCTGCACCGCCGAGATCTTGCCTCCGGCGGCGAAGAACTGCGACGAGGTGCGCGTGCGGCGGGCAGCCCACATCGTGATCACCAGCGTGATCGCCACGAACCCGAGGAACGAAGCGATCGCGACGGCGTTGGGCTTGCCGAGCGACGACGCGAGCACGACGACCGCGGTCATGACTTCAACCGCGCGCGCACCGAGGCCACCGCGACATCGTGGCGGCGGTTGGCCCAGCGGACATAGATCGCGGTGAGGATCGGCGCGAGCACGATCACGCACGCGCCCATCACGATGCCAACGCTCACGCGGCCGCCGAGGATCAGCGTGCCGACGAACGGCTTCGCGAACGCGACCAGGAGAATGAACCCGAAGTACGCGAGCATCATCACCGCGGTCAGCGCGCCGCCGACCTGCCATCGCCGCCTGATCAGCCGTCGCAGCTCGTCGTCGCGTTCCGCCATGCTGCGAGTATCAGGCGATCGAGCCCGGGTTGGTACCCTCAGACCTCGTTGTTGCGGCGCGCCGCGGCGTCACCCCACGCAGTCCACACGGACGGCGCGAGCGCGGACTCCGCGTCCTTGCCCTCGACGCCGACGCGGCTGCCGCCTTCCGAGGACGGCATCAGACGCGCGACGACGGCCAGCGCTTCCTGCACGAGGTTCGGGGCGAGCGCGTGGGCCTTCGCCGCGAGCCGCCCTTGCAGCGACAGCACGACCTCGGCATCGCCGTGCTCGCAGGCGCGGATGATCTGGCGCGCCGCACGCTCGGCGTTCATCGACGTGACTGGTGAGCTGTCGGTGATGTCGAACCACGCGTACTCGGCTTGCGCCTGGCCCTTCACGATCGCGTGGCGCGGACTACCGGTCCGCATCAGCCCGGGACACACGGTCGTGATGAACACACCATCCTGCGCGAGCTCGGTGCGCATGCCCGACGACAGGCCGTAGAGTGCGAACTTGCTCGCGCAGTACGGGACGAGGTGTGGGATCGCGAGCTTCGCGCCGATCGACGTGATGTTGACGACCCGGCCGGATCCCCGCCGCCGCATCTCCGGCAGCACCGCGAGCATCGCGTACAGCGGCGCCCACAGGTGCGTGCGCATCGCGCGCTCGTAGTCCTCGAGGTTCATCATCTCGACGGGGCCGACCTGGATGATCCCCGCGTTGTTGAACAGCACGTCGATCGGACCGAGCTCGTCGTGGACCTCGGTGAGGAACCGCGTGATGTCGTCGCGGTCGGTGACGTCGCACGGTGCGGCGTGGACCGTGCCGCCGACGATCGCCAGCTCGACCCGCGCACGCTCGAGCTCCGCCGCATCGCGCGCGCAGATCGCGACCCGCGCACCCTTGCGCACGAGCTCGCGGGCGAGCACGAGACCCAGGCCCCGCGAGCCGCCCGTGATCACGACGACCTTGTCGCGGAGGTCCAGGTGACGGCGGCGCCGGATCAGCGCGCGGCCGAGCAGCAACGTCCCAAGACCGGTGGCGAGACGCAGGGCGGTGAGCTTCGTCATGACGTGTAAAAAACGAGCAAGCGATGTGCCTCCCGCAACCGCGATCCCGGGGGGCTCGCGCGACGCCCCCGTGCGATCGCGCTCGCGACGTCGACTTACGTGCGCCCGCGCCCGGCGGCCGCCGCATCTCCGGAATCACCGGGGCAACCCCGGCGTTGCCCCATCGTGAAGCGAAGGTTCGTCTGGCTCGGCGTGGTGGCGCTGGCGATCGGGATGGCCGTGCTGCTCTATCGTGGACCCGGTCGCGCGATCGTGCGCGGTCACGTCGGCGATGTCGCCGCGACGATGCTGGTCTACGCGATGCTCTGCATGCTGTGGCGCGCGCGCATCGCGTTACGCGCAGCGACGACCCTCGCGATCGCCGTGGCGATCGAGCTCGGCCAGCTGGTGTGGAGCACCCGGTCGAGCCCGCTCGAGATCCTGATCGGCAGCACGTTCGATCGCTGGGATCTGGTGGCGTATGCGATCGGGGTGGCCGTCGCGATCGCGTGGGAGCTCGTGGGTCAGCGGGGCGCAGAGACGAGCGCGTCGACGTGCGCGTCGGTGCGCTCGCGCAGCTCGGTCGCCGACTTCACGCCATCGACTTCCCAGCCCTCGCGCGAGTAATACCGCTTCACGCCACGGCTGCCGCCGTCGAGCTCGAGGCAGAAGTCCATCTGCTTCTCGGTGCAGCGCCGCGCCTTGTGCTTGACGGTGTCGCGCTCGCCGCTCTGCGGGTACACGATGCGGAGCTCGCTGCCGGTCGCGGTGTACTGGAACAGCTCGTACTGGCCCTTCCATGACGACGACGCCTGGAACGCACCGAACGGCTGCTCGGTGATCGCCACGAACACGTTGACGACGTCCTTGTCGTTGCGCGGCATGTGGTCGATCCAGATGCGATCGAGCACGAGCTGATCGGAGTCCGTCGCGGCGCGCGGCGCGCTGTCGGAACCGAGCACGCGATATGCGCCGTACCCCACCGTCGAAACCAGAGCCAGGATCAAGAGCGGCTTCTTCATCACGATCACCTCCGGGGCATCCTAGCTCGAACATCGTGGCGAGGCCCGCCCGGCAGCGCACTCGTAGTTACCGCTGCTGGTACGTTCGCGCGATGAGTGCGCGGAACCCGACGACCCGGCAACGCGTGAAGACCGTGCTGCGATGGGTCCTCACCGCGTTCATGGTCGGCGCGGGCGTGAACCACTTCGTGAACCCTGCGCCCTATCTCGGCATGATGCCGGACGCACTCCCGGCGCACCTCGCGCTCGTCTACGTCTCGGGGATCGCCGAGATCGCCGGTGGCCTCGGCCTGATCCTGCCCGCGACCCGCCGGCTCGCCGCCTGGGGCCTGGTCGCGCTGCTCGTCGCGATCTTCCCCGCGAACCTCAACATGGCGATCAACGACCTGCCGCTCGAGACGACCCGGATCCCGACGTGGGCGTTGTGGGCGCGGTTGCCGCTGCAGGTGGTGCTGATCGCGTGGGCGTGGTGGTTCACGCGGCCGGCACGATCCGAGGCCAGCCCGCCCGAGGCCGTGACGAGCTCGCCGCGGAGAACGTGATCGCGTCACGCCCGGTATCGCCGTGACGTCCGTGGGCGCGTAGCATCGCGCGATGCTTGCCGCTCCCGTCCTCGGCCCCTGGGTCCGAGCCCTCGTCGACGTCATCGAGAGCGGACGCACCCGCAAGAAGCCGCACGCAAGCGCCGCGAACCTCGCACGCCAGACGGCCTCGTTCGAGCTGCGTGCGATCATGACCGCTTGCGCGAAGCACGCTATCAGCCACGTCTCTCTCGACGAATACCTCCTCGCCGAGCGCGACATCGGTGACTCGGTACCGAGCGAGGACGCGTTCTTCGAAGGGAAAGTCGTCGTCGGGCACAGCCCCGGTGGCGACATCTTCGTCGTCGAGCTCACGCCCAAGGGCAAGAACGCGCCGGTCTGGCGCATCGCGCACGACGAGGAGTGGACCACTTACCGCGAGGCAAGCGATCTCGAGAGCTTCCTTCGAAAGTACGGCGCGGCCGCCAAGAAGGCCGGTCAGAAGAGCGACGTGCTGCTTGCCCTCGAGAAAGCCAAGCGCGAGACGCCGGCCGCGCGTGCGCTTGCGAAGGCGGCAGCGACGAGCACCAAGGCGATCGCGTGGCTACCGACGAAGGTGAAGCCCGAAACCTTCCGCGACAGCCCCACGGTCCTTGCCCTGAAAAAGCTGTTACCGAACGCGTGGTTCGTGGTGGCTTCGCCGCAGCACACGATCGTCATCGACGACCGCGACGACAGTAAGAAAGACAGAGACGGCAACGTCATCAGCATCGCGTCAGGCACGAAGGTCCGCGCGCTCGGCGTCCCCCCGCTTCGCGAGCTCCGCTGCTCCACCTCTCCCGATGGCGCGTTCGCGGTGCTCGGTTCGCCCCTGCAGCTCTACTTCGTCGACATCGCCCGCGGCAACGCGCGCGCTCTGCCCTGGCTCGGGTGGGTCGCGGACGTCTCCTTCGTGGCCAACGACCTCTTCGTCGTGGCGACTGCCGGCGGCTGGCAAGAGCCGATGCGCGGCAGCGCGGACGTCAAGGCGCTCCTCGCAAAGCAGAAAAAGGATCCCGGTGGCCGGCTCTGCCTCGAGAGTGAGGCCCGGCTCCACGTCTTCGCGCTTCCGAAAGCCGCGCGTGGCGTTCCCGAATGCGTGCAGCGTGTGGGGGGCAGCGCTCCGACGATGGGCGGATTTCTCGGGCGGTACCTCGTGCTTCGCAAACCGGCCGAAGGCGAGCGCGAGAAGAAGTCCACCCCGCGCACGTGGGTGTACGTCGTGAACAACCAGCGGCTCGTGTTCCTCGCCGCGCTCCCGAAAGATCCCGGAAACGTGTTCGAACGAAAGCAGCGCATCTACGGCGAGGACGGCTACGAGCTCGTGCACCTCGAAGCGGCGGCCAAGCAGGTCCCGCCGAATCCCGCCACGTGGATGCCTGACGACTGCAGCGCAAAGCCTGGCCGGGCTTCCGATGACGACGCGCCTCCGCCGCCTCCGGCTTTTCCGAAGCTGCACACGCACGGGTAGCTGCAACCAGTCGTCTGCGGCTACCAGCGCCGAGGTGGCCAGTCGAGTAGCCGCGCTAACTTTTCGCTATCTTCGCGGTTCTTCACGCAGCGTCGTCGGCGCACCGTGGCACCCATCTTGATGAGGTCAGTGGCGTGCGCATCCGAACCCTCGTCATCGCGGCTTCCCTCGCAGCAGCTGCTTGCGCGGACCCGTCCGAGCCGCCGGTCTCCGAGGACCTCCCCGGCGAGCCGTCGAAGGCCGACCACTCGGAATTTCAGCTCTCCGGTGCTCGCGGCTGGTATGTGGTCGGCAACGCGCTGACGCCTGGCCAGGACCGCCTCGACCTCACGATCACCACGACCGGCGATGCTCGCGTCGTCGACCTCTGGCTCGACAACCGCTACGTCCGCCGCGCGACCCGCCAGGGCAACAAGTTCACGTTCTCGATCGACCTGAAGACCGTCGCGGTTGGCTCGCACCGCATCCTGCTCGCGGCCGATGGCGCGCGCGTCGCGTTCGCCGCGGTTCCATTCCAGCGCAGCCATCCACTCTACATCGCGGTGTCGAACGACTGGGACGATCCGGACAACGCCGACCCGATGCTCGAGCGCCAGGAGCGGCTGCACGCCCGCCACCCGCACCTCGTGATGACGCACTTCGTCGGCCCGTACACGTTCACCGATCCCGCGATCACGCCGGCCCGCCGCCAGCGTCTGGTGCAGTGGGTCACGAACCTGCGCGACACCGAGGGCGACGAGATCGGCCTGCACGTCCACCCGTATTGCAACTTCGTCCGCACCGCCGGCGTCACCTGCCGGACCTCGCCGTCGTTCGCCTACGCGAACGGCGACACGTCCGGCTACACGGTGATCCTGGCGTCGTACACCAGGGCCGAGCTCGAGAAGCTGTTCGTGCGCGCCGCGGACCTGTTCGAACAGAACGGCCTCGGTCGCCCGACCTCGTTCCGCGCCGGCGGCTGGACCGCCGACACCAACGTGCTCCAGGCTCTCGGGACCGCCGGCCACGTCGCCGACTCGAGCGGATGCAACTGGTCGCGCCTCGAGGAGTGGGCCGACAACAGCGGCGCGGCGCTCTATGCGTGGAATCGCGAGAACTGGGCTGCGATCGACGCCACGAGCCAGCCGTACTACCCGTCGACGACCGACATCCTCGCCGACGCGGCACCGCACATCCCGGTGCTCGAGGTGCCGAACAACGGCCTGCTCGTCGACTACGTCAGCGGCGCCGAGATGATCGACATGTTCCAGCAGAACTGGCCGGAGCGCCGCCCGCTCGCCGAGCCGACCGTCTACGCGATCGGCTACCACCCGCCGAACTTCAGCGAGACCTACTTCTCGCGGATGGACGTCGCGCTCACCGAGATCGACAAGTACCTCGCGCTCGAGGGCACCGGCCCGGTGATCTACGCGCGGATGTCGGACCTCAAGAAGGTCTTCCCGCAGCCCTGATCGCTGGTACCTTGCCAGCGATGCGGCGACACGCGATCGGCTGGCTCGTTGTCGTCGGGTCCGGCGGGTCCGGCGGGTGCGGCTCCGATCCCGCGGCCGTGACCGGCGACGCCGCGATCGGCGACGCACCGGCAGATGCCGGCTCGTGCGGCGCGCGCGGCGGACCGCGAGGCCTCAGCCGGCGCGAGGTCATGATCGACGGGCTGCGCCGCACGTACCTCGTGTACTTGCCGGCGAGCGCCTCGACCGCGACCGGCCTGCCGCTCGTGTTCGTGCACCACGGCTACACGATGTCGGGCCAGCTGATGCACGACATCACGGGCTACGCGGCGCTCGCCGACACCGAGCAGATCGCGCTCGCGTTTCCCGACGGCCAGGGTGGGCCGAACGCCAACAAGGCGCCGTGGAACGTCGGCTCGGACCTGTGCCCGAGCTACTTCGGTGCGCCACCGACCGCGATGGGCGACGACTTCGCGCTGCTCGACGCGATCGAGGCCGACATCTCCGCGGACCAGTGCCTCGATCGCGACCACGTGTTCGTCACCGGGTTCTCGATGGGCGGGTACTTCGCGCACCACGCGGGCTGCATGCGCGACGACATCGCCGGCATCGCGCCGCACTCCGGCGGCACCCACAGCCTCGACGCCTGCGCGACCGCGAAGAAGCCGGTCATCATCTTCCACGGGCTCACCGACGCCTTGATCCCCGCGGGCTGCAACGATCCAGACTCGACGCCGGTCCAGAACGTCGTGCCGGCGGCGACCGCGTGGGCGCAGCGCAACGGCTGCTCGCTGACCGCGACGCGGGTCGACGTGATGGGCGGCACGTGCATGGTCTACGACGGCTGTCCGGAAGGCGGACAGGTCGAGCTGTGCACGTTCACCAACATGGGTCACTGCTGGGCCGGTGGTGCGTCGGGCGCCGGGATCTACGCGTGTCCGAGCTACGCCGACGCGACACGGCTCGAGTGGCAGTTCTTCAAGCAGTACGCCTGGTGACGGCTCAGCAGGACGGCGCGAGCAGCACGCGGTTCGTGCGCGTCCGCAGATCGATCATATCGATGCGGACCTGATCGCCCCACTGGGTGAGCGCGACGAAGCCGCTCTTGATCACGTTGAACGCGAGATCGTCGTCGCCATCGTCGTCGCGCTTGATCGTGAACTTGCCGAGGCTGCTGCCGTTCGCGAGGCTCTGGAGGTAGACGACGTACGGCTTCTCGTCGTCGACCGGACCGCCATCGATGATGCCGAACACGCCGGCGTGCTGGAACGTGCGATCGAGATCGAGCGTGCGCGAGCCGCCCGCGAGCTCGCCGCGAAAGCTGCCGTCGATCCCGAAGACCGTGCCGAGCGCGAAGCCCTCCTCGTTGTCGGCGAGCGCGATGAACGCGCCGGTGCCGAGGCGCGCCGAGAAGTCGTAGTACTCGTCGGAGGCCAGCCGCCGCATCGCCAGCCGCGTGCGCAGCTTGCCGGCCGCGAGGTCCCACAGCTCGAACGTTCCCTTCGAGCCATCCTCGTCGCGGATCACGACGACGCCGCGGCGGTAGTCCGCATCGGTCAGCACGTGCTGGACATCGCCGAGGCCGACCTTGGGCATCAGCCGCATGCAGGTGCGGTCGTAGGGACAGACCTCGATGCTGCTGTTGTCGAGCGTGATCCGTTCATCATCATTATTATCCTCATCACTGCGATACTCGACATGTGGCTCGATGGCCGCCATGTCACTGTCCTCGACGTGAAAGATCGTGTCGATCGAGACGACCTTGCCGTCACGCCGCCAGGTGACGCAGCGATCGGGGTCGCCGTCACCGTTGCTGTCGAAGCACGCCCGCAGCTTCTGCGGATCGAACGAGACCACGTCGCCTTCATCGACGCACTCCGGCTTCGGCGCGTTCGGATCGGGCAGGCTGCTCGGCGTGCCGGTCGAGCCGAGCGTCCCGAGCGTCCCGAGCGTCCCGAGCATCCCGCGACGATCGGGTGGTGGCGGCTGCGGCGGATCGAGGTCCGGATCGGGCAGCGGATCCTGCTGCGGATCGGCCAACGTTTCCTCGGGGATCACGCGGCGCCGCTTGTCGGGCGGTGGTCGATCGCTGGTTCCGCAGGCTGCGGCGGTGACGAGCACGACGAGGACCCACGCCGAGGCGTTCATCGCCCGAGAGTGCCACACGGCGTCGGGGATGCCGGCGAGACTTTGCGTTGTTGGTCCCGCTCCATCTCGGGGGCTGAAACCGGACGGGTGCTCGCGGTGTCCACGCGTCATGCTCTCCGGGGTGACCCGCGCCTGCGCCCCGATCGTCCTCGCGTTCGTGACGGCCTGCTCGTCGAAGGCGATGCCCCACGCGAGCCCGGAAGCCGGTGCGCTCCGGCCCGTCGTGGCCTCACCGCCGACCGTCGCCGCTGATGCTGGCACTGACGCTGCGGTCGCCGCGAGCTGCGTGGATGATGCGCGACCCTTCGACCCAGCGACGCTGCGCGCGAACCTCGAGCTCCTCGCGAGCCCGGCGCTCGACGGCCGCGCTCCTGGGACGCCGGGCGATGTCGCGGCGCGCACGCTGATCGCCGAGCGCTTCCGCTGTCTCGGCCTCGTGCCGGCCGGGGACGTCCGCGGCGATGATACCGGCTACGAGCAGGCGTTCACCGCCGCCGGGAAGCCGACCGCGAACGTGATCGGTTACCTCCGTGGCGCCACGAAGCCGGACGAGATCATCGTGGTCGGCGCGCATCACGATCACCTCGGCGGCGGCCACCTCGGGGCGAACGACAACGCGTCCGGCGTCGCCGCCGTGCTCGCGGTCGCGCAGTCGATTCGCCAGCGCCCCGAAGCTCCCGCGCGCACGATCGCGTTCGTCACGTTCGGTGGCGAGGAGCAGGGTCTCCTCGGCTCGCTGCACTACGTCGCCAATCCGCCGGCCGCGCTTCCGCTCGCGCGCGTCGTCCAGTACATCAACATCGACATGATCGGCAGCCACGCCTCGACCGATGCGGTCCACGCGTTCGGCGCGTTCGCGAAGCAACCCGCGCGCGCGATCCTGGCGCGGCTCGACGACAGCTTCCCGACGCTGAACGTCGGGCTCGGCGGTCACAGCGTGCGCGGCGATCAGGTGGGGTTCTGCAGGCGCGGCATCCCGTACGTGTTCTTCTGGACGCCCGACAACCGCTGCTATCACGAGCGCTGCGACACCGTCGACAAGCTCGATCTGCCACACCTCGCGCAGATCGCGGAGCTCGCCGGTGGCCTGGTCGACGAGCTCGCGCGAACTTCCGTCGATCTCGTCGCCTCGAAGGCGAAGATCGGTTGCTTCGGTCGCTGACGATCCTGCTACACCTCGTGCGTGCTGCTTCGCGAGACCTTCCCCGCCGGTGCCTTCGAGTGCAACTGCACGATCCTCGCGTGCGGCGACACCAAGGAAGCCGTCGTCATCGATCCCGGCGGCGAGGTCGAGCGGATCGCCGAGATCGTCGCGACCTATGATCTCGCGGTGCGCGCGATCATCCACACCCACGCGCACCTCGATCACATCTACTGCACGCGCGACGTCAAGGAAGCCCACGGCGGCGCGGTCTGCCTGCACCGCAACGACGCCTTCCTCTACGACGGCTTCGCGATGCAGGCGGCGATGTTCGGCTGGAAGGTCCGCGAGACCACGCCGGTCGAGCGCTGGCTCGAGCACGGCGACACGATCGTCATGGGCAAGCGCGAGCTCGCCGTGATCCACACGCCCGGCCACACGCCCGGCTCGGTGTGTTTCGAGGTCGAGGATCCCGACGCCGGCCGGCTGCTGTTCGCCGGCGACACGCTGTTCAAGCGGTCGATCGGCCGCACCGACCTGCCAGGCGGCGACGGCAAGCAGCTGCAGGCCTCGATCCGCGAGCGGCTGTACACCCGCGACCTCGATACCGTCGTGATCACCGGGCACGGTCCCTCCACGACGCTCGGCGACGAGGCCCGCGGCAACCCCTTCGTCCGGGCCTGAACACAGGCGCCTGAAAACACGACGTTGCGCGCCGGGCGCGGAGGGACTAGGGTGCGCCCCCCGTGCCGTTCTCGTCTGCCCATCCCAGTCTCCAGGCCGCACTCGCCCGTCGCGAGTACGCCACTCCCACGCCCGTGCAGGCAGCGGTGCTCGCCGCCGATGCGAAGGAGCGGGATCTCCTGGTGTCGGCGCAGACCGGCTCGGGCAAGACCGTGGCGTTCGGCCTCGCGCTCGCGCCGCAGCTCCTTGGTGAGGCCGCGCGGTTCGACAACCCGGCCGCACCGCTCGCGCTCGTCGTCGCACCGACCCGCGAGCTCGCGCAGCAAGTCCACCGCGAGCTGCTGTGGCTGTATGCCGATACCGGCGCACGGATCACGACCTGCGTCGGCGGCTTCGATCCGCGGCGCGAGACCCATCTGCTCTCGCAGGGCGTGCACATCGTCGTCGGCACGCCGGGCCGGCTGTGCGATCACCTCGAGCGCGGCGCACTCGTGCTCTCGAAGCTGCAGGCGCTCGTCCTCGACGAGGCCGACGAGATGCTCGACATGGGGTTCCGCGAGGATCTCGAGCGCATCCTCCAGGCATCGCCGGAGACCCGCCGCACGCTGCTGTTCTCGGCCACGATCCCGAGGGACATCGCCGCGATCGCGAAGCGCTACCAGAAGACGGCTCTGCGGATCCAGACGCAGGCCGAGCACGACGCGCATCGCGACATCGCGTATCACGCGCTGCCGATCGTCCCGCGCGAGCGTGACCTCGCCGTCGTCAACGTGCTGCGCTACCACGACGCGGTCGGCGCCCTCGTGTTCTGCAACACCCGCGATGCGGTCACCCACCTCGCCGCGAACCTCAACGAGCGCGGGTTCTCGGTCGTCGCGCTGTCCGGCGAGCTCAGCCAGCGCGAGCGCAACGTCGCGCTGCAGTCGCTCCGCGACGGGCGGGCCCGCGTCTGCGTCGCGACCGACGTCGCCGCGCGCGGCCTCGATCTCCCTGACCTCGGCCTCGTGATCCACGCCGAGCTGCCGCAGAACAAGCAGGCGCTCGTCCACCGCAGCGGTCGCACCGGTCGCGCAGGTCGCCGTGGCGTCGCGATCATGCTGGTTCCCGACGCCGCGCGCCGCTACGTCGAGCGCACGCTGCAGTCGGCGCACATCGAGGCGCAGTGGATGCGGCCGCCGACCGCCGAGCAGATCTACGCGCGCGATCAGGAGCAGCTCGTCCGCGAGATCGGCACGATGACCGACGAGCTCGGCGATGACGACCGCGCCGTCGCCAAGACGCTGCTCGCCGAGAAGCCCGCCGAGGATCTCGTCGCGATGCTGGTACGCCAGCTCCGCAAGTCGCGCCCGGCCGCCGAGGTGCTGACCGATCCGCCGTCGATGCGGCCCGCACGTCCCGGCGACAACCGCCGCGAGGATCCGCGCCGCGACGTCCGTGGTCCCGATCGCGGGTTCGATCGCGGTCCCGACCGTGGGGCCGATCGTGGTCCCGGCCGCGATACCCGATTTGGCCGCACCAGCGGACCCGACGAGCGCGCGCGTCCCGCACAACCGGGCCGCTTCGAGCGCCACGACGTGCATCCGCGCGAGAACGGTCCGACTGGCCCGATCCAGGATCGCCGGCCACTGGTGCGTAACGATCGCCCGCCGCTGTTCAGCGAGGGCGCGAGCACGGCGCGCCGCAACGATCGCCCGCCGCTGTTCAGCGAGGGCGCGAGCGCACCGCGCGACCACGAGCGGCCGATCGCGCCGGGCGCCACGCGTGCCGCGCCGCGTCCGGACGCCGATGGTCCCGCCGGCAGCCCGACTGCGGGTTCGACGTGGTTCACGATCAACGTCGGCCGCTCGAAGAACGCCGATCCCAAGTGGCTGGTGCCGTTGCTCTGCCGCCGCGGCGGGATCACGAAGCGCGAGATCGGCAAGATCCAGATCCTCGCGCGCGAGACCCGCGTCGAGATCGCGTCGGATGCGAGCGAGCGGTTCGCCGAGGCCGTGCGCCGTCCCGATCCCAAGGACAAGAACATCCACATCGAGCCGCTCGATCAGGTCTAGCGGGCAGACGCCGCGCGCCGATGCCGCTCGCCGATGCGCGCGCCGGTGCCGCTCGCCAATGCCGCGCGCCGATGCCGATGCCGATGCCGCGAGCCGATGCCGATGCCGCGCGCCGATGCCGATGCCGATGCCGATGCCGCGTGCCGATGCCGCGAGCCAATGCCG
>JACCTC010000484.1 GCA_013812655.1 Deltaproteobacteria bacterium
GTGTCAACCCCGTCAACCTTTGCGCCGTGTCCGAGCGGCCGAAGGTTGACAAGGTTGACACCGTCCCCGACGTCGCAGGGTTATGTTCAGCGCATGGTGGAGGAGGCACACGTCTCGCTAGGTCCGGTCGATTTCTCGACCCACGTGCTGTCGCTCGCGTCGACGGCGCTGATCGCACTCGGCAAGATGCCGGGACCCGACGGCGAGGAGCACGGGCTCGACCTCGAGACCGCGCGCCACCTGATCGACGTGCTCGGCATGCTCGAGCAGAAAACCAACGGCAACCTCGACGAGTCGGAGCACAAGCTCCTCCAGAGCCTGATCTACGATCTCCGCGTCGCGTACGTCGACGCGCAGCACGCCGGCAAGTCGTAGCGATGCTGCGCCACGTCCTCGCGATCACCTCCGCGGCCGCGTTCGTCGCGACCGGCTGCCGGGAGCACGAGGTCGGCCGTGATGGCGGCGTCGCGCCGAGCATCGCGCCGCTGCAGACCCGCATCCTCTATCCGAGCGCCCCGGGCTCGTTCGTCGATCTCGTCGCGAGCGCGCGACATGGTGTGGTCGGCATTCGCGCGACCGCGCCGGTCAAGTCGGGTCCCGCCGCGATGTACCCCGGCGCCCCCGAGACGCTCGCGGATGTCGCGCTCGGCACCGGCTTTCTGATCGAGTCCGACGGCGTGTTCGTGCTGACCACCGACCACATCGCTGCGGCTGCGAGCGAGCTCCGGGTCGTGATCCCGGGCGGCGCCGAGGTGCCGGCGAAGCTCGTCGGGCGCGATGTTCGCCTCGATCTCGCGCTGCTCTCGGTCGACGTCCCGCGCCTGCGTGGCCTGCCAATCGGCGACTCCGATGACCTCCAGGTCGGCGAGTGGCTCGTCGTGCTCGGCAACCCGTTCGGCGACGAGGTCTCGGCGACGGTCGGCATCGTCGGCGCGACCGGCCGCGAAGGCGCCGGCTCGCTCGTCCCCGGTCGCGCGATGGGCTTCCGGACGTTTCTGCAGACCGACGCACGCATCCACCGCGGCAACTCCGGAGGGCCCGTGCTCGACACCGCCGGCCAGGTGGTCGGCGTGGCGGTCGCGACCGCGGATCGGCTCGACGAGCTGTCGTTCGCGATCCCGATCAACCGCGTCAAGGAAGTGATCGGCGCGCTCCGCGATCACGGGGCGGTCACCCGCGGCTGGCTCGGCGTCAAGGTCAAGCCGGTCACGCCCGAGCTCGCGGCGACGTACGGCCTCAAGCCCGAGCAGGGCGCGCTCGTCACCGAGCTCGTCGCGGGCTCCCCGGCGATGCGCTCGACGCTGCGCGCCGGCGACGTCATCCTCAAGTGGGGTGACCGCACCGTCGATCATCGCTCCCTGCCCTGGCTCGTCGCGCAGGCGCCGGTCGGCAAGCCGGTGACGGTCACCGTGTGGCGCAACCGCGCCGAACAGGTCGTGCCGATCGTGACCGAGCCGATGCCCAAGTGAGCGCGCGCTCGCGATGAGATAGGCTATCGGCCATGAACCCGAACGTGGCGAAGTGCCTGCTGGTCTCGAAGGTGCTGGTGGCAGACGGCATGATGCAGGACGAGGAGCGCAGCTTCCTCGAGCACATGATGAAGGCGCTCGGGCTCACCGACGCCGAGCGCAAGAGCGTGGTCGAGCTCGAGGGACTCGATGCGGCCCCCGGTATCGTCCGCGCGCTGCCTGCCGAGGAACGTCAGGCGATCGTCGAGATGCTCGTCGATGCCGCGTCGGCCGACGGCAAGCTGTCACCGCACGAGATGGCGACCGTCCGTCGCGTGACCGTCGCGCTCGGGCTGTAGACGCAGCGTGTTTCATCCGCGGCACCTGCGCTGGATGGACGTCGATCCGGCGCGGCACGCATTCGCCGCCGATTCGATCGTCGCCCGGGTGTCGCCCGCGATCGCCGCCGCGCTCGCGGAGGCGCCGCGCACCCGGCTCGACCGCGTGATCACGGTCGACAAGCTCCTCGCCCGCGACGTCGGGCTGTGGGCGGTCGGCTGGAGCTGGGTCTCAGGCGATGGCGGCCCGGTCGCCCCGCCCTACCGGATCGCCGGCACCGACGGTTGGCCGACCGCGCCGCTCGTGATGGCGGCACTCGTCGACTGGCGGAAGTACCTCGAGGAGCTGGCGGCGCTGTTCGCGACGCTCGCGCACGACCTCGCGAGCACGCCGCGCGAACTCAGCACGCCGCGACCCGCCTGCTGCCCGTGATCGTCGCCCGCACCACATGCACTTCCGTGCGACCCCCGCCCTGCCGGTCCGCGGCGACGGCCACGCACGCTTCATCGACACCGTCGATCGCGCCCGCGATCCCGAGCGTGCCGAGCGGATGGCTGCCGCGCTGCTGCTCGTGCGGGACTCCGCGGCGCGCCGCATGCCGCTGACCGTCGATCAGCTCGCCGAGTGGCAGGGCGTCGTGCTCGGTGGCTCGGCCCCGGCGCCGCTCCGCACGACCGACGCCTACGCCAAGGGCGGCCGCGAGCGCTACGCGATCACCTTCGGATTCCACGACGAGCTCGCGCGCGTGCTCGACGAGGCTTATCGCGACGCGACCGATCCGCAGCTCCCGATCGCCATGCGTGCCGCGCGCGTCTATCTCGACATCTGCTTCTATCACCCGTTCGCCGACGGCAATGCACGTGCCGCGCGCCTCGCGTTCGACCACGTCGTCAGCTCGGCCGGCTTCGCGATCGAGCAGGCCGCGCCGCTCTTCACGCTCGCGCGCGCCGCCGACGACGCCCAGGGCACCTGGGCCTTCGCGACCGCGGTCGATCTGCTGATCGGCCCGCGCGCGGGCTGAACTGCCAACGCATGCGGCGCGCAGGGCCAGGCGCGGGCATGCGGGTACACGACTTGGCGGTAGCGCCGATCAGTTCAAGCTGTCGTCACCGGCGTTCAGGTAGCGCGCATAGACCGTCTTCTGCCCGATCACGCCGAAGTCGACAACGACCTTGAGGTCCTTGCCGTCGCCAGTGACCGAGACGACGCGTCCGGGTCCTAGCGTCGAGTGCGCGACGGTCGAGCCGATCGCGAACTGGTTGCGGTCTTGATCGCCGTCGTCGACTCGATAGACCGGCTCGTCGTCGTGCTGCACGCGCTGATCGAAGTCGTCGCCGGTCCCGCGGCCGAAGCCGCCGCGTCCTCCGCGCTTCCATTGCCCGCTCGCCGCCGGCGGCTGCCAGTTGCCATCGACGATCCGCGGCCCGCGCGCCGTCGCGTGCGTCCGCTGGCGCGGCTGCGCGAGGCAGTCCGGCGGCAGATCGTCGAGGAAGCGGGACGGCGTGCACGGCCGCATCTCGCCCCACACCCGGCGAATGCGCGCGTGCGTCATCACCAGGCGCTCGCGCGCGCGCGTGATCGCGACGTAGGCAAGCCGGCGCTCCTCCTCCATCGCCGCGTCCTCGCTCTGGCCGTCGCGCTCGCGCAATGACGGGAACAGCCCGTCCTCGAGACCGGTGAGGAACACGACCGGCCACTCGAGGCCCTTCGCGATGTGGATCGTCATCAGCACGACCTGCTGCTCGGCGGTCTGATCGCCTGTCGACGACAGCGC
>JACCTC010000160.1 GCA_013812655.1 Deltaproteobacteria bacterium
CGCCGCGGATCAGCGCGCGCCCGCCGAACAGGATCACGAGGGCCACCCCGATGTAGCCGGCGGTCATCGAGCTCGAGAAGAACCACGCTCGCCAGCGCACGAGGTGGAGCGTCTTGCCGAACGCGTCCTCGACGCCGTCGCGGTAGCGCTGCGCCTCGAAGCCCTCGCGCACGAACGACTGCACGGTGCCGATCGCGCCGATCGACTCCTGGACCTGGCCCGACACCTTCGCGAGCTCGTCCTGCACGGAGCGCGACATCGTCCGGATCTTGCGACCGAAGTAGATCGTCGTGATGACGGTCACCGGGACGACGGCGAGCATGAGCAGCGTGAGCCGCACGTCGATCACGAACAGCAGCACGGTGGCGCCGAGCATCTGCACGCCGTTGCGCAGCGCCATCGACAGCTCGGTGCTGACCACGCCCTGGATGATCGTGACGTCGGAGGCGAGCCGGCCGACGAGCTCGCCGCTGCGGCGCTCGTGAAACCACGCGAGCGGCAAGGTGAGGATCCGATCGAAGACCTGGCCGCGCAGATCGGCGACGACGCGCTCGCCGAGCCACGACAGGCTGTAGTGCCGGAACCACACGAGCGCGGCGTTGATCACGAACACGCCGATCAGCGCCATGACGATCAGATCGAGATCGCGCGTCGTCGCCGAGCCCATGCCAATGTCGACGGCCTCGCGAGCGGCCCACGGATAGACGAGCGTGATCCCCGACGCCGCGAACAGCGCGAGCAACGCGAGCACGAACCGCCCGCGGTGCGGCCGCAAGAGCGGCAGCAGGCGCCACAGCACGGCGAGCCGGCGACGATCGGGTACGCCCTCGCCCTGCTTCGCCGGGTCGTCGACGTACGGCGTGCTCACGCCGATGCTGCATAGCGCGCTCGCGGTGCAGTGTCACCTGGGCTACAAGGCGGCATGCGCACCCTGCCTCTCCTCGCCATCGCGGTCGCCCTGTCCGGTTGCCGCCGGGATCCAGCCGCGTCCTCGACGACCGCCGCGCTCGATGCGCTGTGGGCTCTCGCGCCCGCCGGAGCGCGCGGTGCCATCGTGCTCTCGCCGCGCAGCCTGACGATGGCCGAGCACGCGTTCGCCGATCTTCGCGCGACGTTCGACCGCGAACCCGAATTCGCGCCGGCGAAGGTCCAGCTCGAGGCCATGTTCGCGCCGGTCGGCGGTCCGTCGATCACGCTCGCCGACCTCGGCTTCACGCCGACCAAGGGCGCCGCGCTGTTCCTCGTCAAGGACGGCATGATCGCGATCTTGCCGGTCGCCGATCGGGACAAGTTCCTCGCGCGCGTCAAGGGTACGAAGGGCGCGACCGCGACCGACGCCGATCGCATCGACGCCGCGACGTGCAAGCTCGTGCGTGGGTTCTACGCGTGCGCGACCGCGGAGCCGCTGCTCGCCACCATCGGTCAGGGCCAGCTGAAGCAGGAGCTCGCCGCCGCTGGCGCCCGTGGCGACATCGAGATCGTCGGCACCGAGCTGCCGTTTGGCGGCACCCAACCCGGCGCGGCCGCGCTCGTGCTCCAGCTCGCGCGTGGCGCTGCCGTGGTCCGCGGCACGGTCACCCGCGCCCCGCACGAGCTGACGGATCGCTTCACCCGCACCGCGACCCCGCGCGCGGACACCGGTCACTCGGCGGGCTTCGCGCTGGTCGATCTGACCTCGGTCGCGCGGCCGTCACCGGAGGTCGTGCTCGGCGACGTCACCATCGAGCGCGTGCTGAGCTCGCTCGACGGCATGCTCTCGATCGTGATCCCCGCGGGCCCGCTCGCGTTCGACATCGAGCTGCCGCTGAAGGACCCCGCACCGTTCACGACGATCGTCGAGCGCTGCGCCGAGCTGCCGGGGGCCGAGATGATCGGGGCGAAGTTCGCGGACGGCGCGTGTCACGTCTCGGTGCCGCAGCTCGGGCTCGCGCTCGACGCATGGGTCGAGCCGAAGCGGCTGCGTGTCGGCAACAAGGCCAAGCCGGTCACGGGCACGGCCGTCGCGATGACGCCCGTCGGCAGCGAGCTCGCGCGCGGCACCTGGTCGTTCGCGGTCTGGGGCCGTGGCACGATGATGGCCGAGGGCGCGATGTCGCCGGTCGCCGACCCCGCCGCGCTCGAGCCCGAGGCGGCGGTGATGATCCGGCTGATGGCGCTCGTCAACGAGCTCGGGCTCGGCGTCCGGCTCGAAGGCGAGCAGCTGAAGTTCCTCGGCGTCGTGCGCACCGCGTTCGCGAACCCCGATGACGTCGTCGCGAAGCTGACGAAGATCACCGCCGCCGAGATCGCGGCCTCGCGTGCCGCGACCGCAGCCAAGCCGATCGCGGACGCCGCGCCCGGCTCGCCGTTCGCCGCCGACTTCAAGGCGGGCCAGGGCGGCCTGATGATCCCGACGGCGCTCGTCGGGATGGGTGCCTCGATCGCGATCCCCGCGATGCTGCAGTATCGCGAGGGCGCCGACGGCGACGACGCGCCGCCCCCGGGCGCGCCCGCACCCATCACGCCGTAATGGCTACTTCTTGGGCGTGGGCTTTTCAGCACCCGGCACGGTCTTCGGGTTGCCCCTCGCATCGGCTGGCTTGGCGGCCGGCACGCCCGGCGCGGGGACCATGACCGCCTGGTAGACGTGCTTGCCGTCGAGGAACCGCTTCGCGGCGGCCTTGACGTGGTCGGACGTCATCCGCGCGATCATCTTGCTCGGATCGAGCACGATCGTCGGGTCGTCGTTGAAGCGATAGGACGTCTCGAGCCAGCTCGACCAGAAGCCGTTGTTGCGCAGCTGGACCTCGCGCTCGCGGGTGAACTGCGCCTTGACCTTGTCGAGGTACTCGGCGCTGACGCCGTCCTTGCGGACCTTGTCGATCTCGACCTGCGCCGCCTTGACGAGCTCGTCGACGCGCGTCGGATCGCAGCCGAACTGGATCGTGAACGTGCGCTCCTGGCGCGGTGAGCGCGAGATGTAGCCGCTCGCGCCGACGCCGTAGACGCCACCGAGATCCTCGCGCAGGCTCTCGCGCAGCTTCGTCCCGAGCACCTGGCTCAGCACGAACATGTCGCGGTCGTGATCGCGCGTCCACTTCTCGTCGCCGTGAAAGGTGATCGCGACGCGCGCCTTCGGCTCGCTGCCGAGCGGCCAGCTCTTCTTGATCACGCCCTTCGCGCGGCGCACGCCCGGATCCTTCTCCTTCTCCTTGCGGCCCTTCGCCGGCAGGCTCGCGAGGTACGTCTCGACGAGGGGCTTCAGCTTCGTCAGGTCGACCGCGCCGACGATGACGAACGTGAAGTCCGCCGCGTCACCGAACCGCTCCTTGTAGAACGCGATCGCCTTGTCTGGGTTGATCTTCTCGATATCCGCGGGCGTCGGCGGCTTGCGGCGCAGGTTGCCCTGGAACAGCACCTTCGACGACTCGATCGAGTACTGCACCTCGGGGACGCGCAGCTGGTTCGCGAGCGCCTCCGACGTGTTCTGCTTCCAGACCGCGATCGCCTGGTCGTCCTTGCGTGGCGCCGTCATCCGCAGGTGCAGGAGCTGGAACATCGTCTCGAGGTCGCGCACCGAGCCGGTCGCGTCGACCGACTCGAGGGTCTCGCTCAGCGAGGCCGAGACCTGGACCTGCTTGCCGGCGAGCACCTTGCCGAGCGCCTCGTCGTCGAGCTCGGCGATGCCACCTGCGGCCACGATGTCGTCGGCGAACCGCGCATCGGGAAACTGCTTCGCGGTCGCCATCGCGAGGCCACCGGGCGAGTTGCCGGAGATCGACACCGCATCGGCCTCGAAGTCCGTCGGCTTCACGATCACGCGCGCGCCGTTCGACAGCGTCCACTCGGTCACGCCGATCGACGCGACCTTGGACTCCTTGGTCACCGTGCCCGGCTTCGGCGGCTGCGCCATCAGCGCGGTCGCGGCCGCCTTGTCCTGCCACGGATCGATCTCGGCCTTCGAGACCTCGGCGACGATCTCGAGCACGCGCTTCTGATCGGGGAGAGGCTTGCCCTCCGGACCGGCGATCACGATCGCGCGGTTGTCAGCGCCGCCGTAGCTCGCCGCGAGCATGTTGAGCTCGGCGAGCGTGATCGTCGGCAGAAACTTCATCGTCAGTTCGCGCTCGGCGCGGCGGCCGATCATCAGCTCGCCCTCGAAGAAGTTGCGCGTCATCTCCTGCGCGTACTCCGAGCTCTGATTCGTGTCCTCCTGGACCGCAGCCTGATCGATCGCGCGACCGACGACCGAGCGAGCGCGGTCGAGCTCGGCCTGCGTGAAGCCGTGCTTCTCGACGCGGAGCACCTCGAGGAACAGCACGCGCAGCGAGTCCTCGACCTTGCCGGCCTTGACCTGCGCAGTCCGCGTGAACGCGTCGATCTCGCGCGTGAAGCCCTGCGCACCCGCGAACGCGGCCGCGAACGGCGCCTCCTTGCGACGCGCCAGCGTGCCGAGCCGCTCGTTGAGGATCGTCTGATAGACCTGCTCGGCCACCATCCGGCGCATGTCCTTCGCCGACGACTCGCCGCGATGCGCGAGCATGTTGTAGACCGAGACGATCTGGACCGGCAGCTCCTTGTCGGTCTCGATCGACACGCGGGTGCCGTCTGCCTTCGGCACGCCGGCCGGCGGCCGCATACGTGGATTCGGGGGATTCTTCAGGTCGCCGAACTTGTCGTGGATCGCCTTCTCGATCGCCGCGGTGTCCTCGAAGTCGCCGACTGCGATCACCGCCATCAGATCCGGGCGGTACCAGTCCTTGTAGTAGCGGACCAGCGCGTCGCGCGGCGCTTGCTTGAGGATCTCCGGCTGACCGATCGGGAGACGCTCGCCGTAGCGCGAGCCCTTGAAGAGGACCTTCGCCTGCTTGTCGAACAGCCGCTGGAAGGCGCCGCGTCCGAGCCGCCACTCCTCGAGGACCACGCCACGCTCCTTGTCGACCTCGGCCGCGTCGAAGGCGACGTCCGCCGCCCAGTCGCGGAGGATGTCGAAGCCCTTCGGCACGAACGTCTTGTCGTCGGTCGGGACCGTCAGCGTGTACACGGTCTCGTCAAAGCTCGTGTACGCGTTGAGGTCGGCGCCGAAGCCCATGCCGATCTTCTCGAGGTAGTTGATGATCTCGGCCTTCGGGAAGCGCTTCGTGCCGTTGAACGCCATGTGCTCGACGAAGTGCGCGAGGCCGCGCTGATCGTCGTCTTCCTGGACGGCCCCGGCGTTGACCGCGAGCCAGAGCAGCGCGCGCTTCTCCGGCTGCTTGTGCCGCATGATGTAGTAGGTCAGGCCGTTTGCGAGCTTGCCGCGCTTGACGCTGGCCCACAGCGGCAGCGGAGCGTCGTCGCCCGTCGCGGGCGGCGTCACGGCGGTCGTGCCGCCCGTGGTGGTCGTGGTGGTGTCACCACCGCCGAGGGTGGTGTCAGGCTTGGCCTTGGGCCCGCCGCACGCGACGAGCGCGAGCAACGCAAGAGTCAGGAGACGGCGTGTCGTCATGGGCGGACATTGCCACGGATGCACCGAAGGGTCAGATGCAACCGCAGCTTGATCACAGGGGCAGGAACGCCGGACGGGCCCGACTGTGAACGGCCGTTCGCGGCAAGCTGTGTGATTTTGCGAATCGAGAGCGGTACGACGTTTGCTCACAGGCGCCGCATGCATCTTGATGGTCGATTACTCACGTTCCTCGCGATCGGGTGTGGAGGCGCCGCAAGCGATCCGATGAAGGAGGACGAGACGGTTGGCGAGGCGGCAGCGGAGATGTTCACCCTCTGGCGCACCGATCGCGAGCGCGCGCTCTGCGAACGCCGCCAGCGCTGCGAGTCGCCGGCGCCGTTCTCGTCGGTGGATGCCTGCGTTGCCGCGAGCGACGAGGATTTGCGCGCGGCGACGCCGCGGATCGCCGACTCGATCGTGCGGGGCGGTACGAAATACTTCGCCGATGCGGCCGCCGAGTGTCTCGCGATCCACGAGACGAGCTGCAGCACCTCGTACATCGACATCCTGATCGTGTGTAACAAGGCGTACGAGGGGCAGCAGGCGGCCGGCGAGTCGTGCGTCGGGCACTTCGAATGCGGTGGACCGAGCGGCCCCGATCGGCTGCTGTGCTTTGACGGCTGCAGTGCGCTGTTCGGATACGAGGATGTCGTTGGCGCCGGGCAGTGCGTGCAAGGACGGCCGGACGGCTGCTGACCGCATTCCCCGAGGTGCGTGCTACCAGCTCGAGCCGGCGCCGCCGCCGCTCGACGAGCCGCCACCGAATCCCGACGAACCGCCACCGGACGAGTACGACGACGATGACGACGACGAGCCGGTCGAGCTGGTCGGCCGCGTGAGCTGCGAGGTGTAGCGCGTGTACGAATGGACGCGCGAGCAGTGCATGCAGCGCTCGGTGACCTCGACCTGGCCGCCGTGATCGTAGGTCGCGTGCACGATCGTTCGCGAGTCGGAGCTCGCGGTCTTGTACGAGCACGAGGAGCACGTGCCGTACCCAGAGAACCACTTGTTGTGGCGCAGCGTGCGTGACTGCTGGCAGCCCGCGCAGATCAGCACCTCGTAGTCGACCGAGCGTAGGTTCTCCTCCTTGCGCTGGCCCTCGTCGAGGTGCTTGTCGTCCTCGACTTCGTCGAGCGGTAGCATCCTGCGGTTCGGCTGGCAGGTCGTGCAGATCCGCCGGCGGCGACGATGCCGGGCTATCAGCGCGGCGCCACCGCCGAGCCCGAGGAGCCCGAGCCCGCCGCCGACGATCGCACCGGACGGCGCGCCGTCATCATCGTCCTTCACGGGTGCCACGTAGGCGGGCGGCGGCACGCGCACGGGTTCCGAGCGGACCGTGGGACCAGGCGTGCCCGGGTCTGACGCGCCAGCACCCGCCGGTACGACGGTACCGTCATCGCGGTACTCGCCAGGAGGCGCGACGCTCGTCGATTCGCCGGGGGCCGCACCGAGGTGCGCGCTGATCGCCTCGACGCCCGCGACCAGGCCGCCCGGAAAGTCTTTTTGCTTGAACCGCGGGACCATGTCGCGCGCCTGCATGTCGGCGAGCCATGCCGCGGGCAGTGCGGCCTCGATGCCGGTGCCGGTCTCGACCTCGAGGCGGCGCTTGCCCATCACGAGGAGGACGAGCACGCCGGTGTTGGTCTGTGCGGCGCCGATGCCCCAGTGGTTGAACAGCTTCGTCGCGAACTGCTTCGGGGTGCCCGGCACGTCGTCGACGGTGACGATCGCGAGCTCGATCCCCTTCGACGTGAACAGGCGCTGCGCGAGCGCGTTCAGCTTCGCCTCGGTGGCGTCGTCGAGGATCGCAGCCTGATCGGTGACCCATCCGGTGGGTCGTGGGCTCGCGATGTCGGTGACCGACGCGACCTGGAACACCAGCATCAGCAGTGCAAGCATGTCACTCCACCTTCTCGAGACGCGGCTCGCCTTCGGAGCCCTGGCGATGAGTGATATCGAACAGCGCGGCGAGCTCGTCCTCCTTCTTCGCCGCGTCGCGGCGGCCGAGCTCGATCAGCTCGGAGGCGAAGTCACCGTCGAACAGCAGATACGAGAGCAGATCACTCTCGTGCTTCGTCTCGCCGGCGGCGAGCCGGCTGATCATCTTGCGCGCGATCAGCCCGTCGACGCGCATCCGGCCGGCGCGCACGAAGTCGGCGGCGAGCCGGCCGATGTCCTCGGAGGGCCGGATGTGCACGGTGTGGATCCGGCGCAGCGGAGCGCCGCGCAGCCGCACGAGCTCGTGATTCATCATCGACTCGAACTTGTCGCCGAACGAGGCGTGCCCGGCCTCGAGGATCATGTTGATCCGCTGCATGCGCTGGAGGTCGTATTCGGTGTGATCGAGCATCAGCGCGTTCAGCGCCTTGCCAGCGAGGAACAGCGGCTTGGGATACGCCTCGGTGCGCTCGCGCTGGATCTCCTTCGGCTGCTGCGCCACGTGGCGCAGCGAGATCAGCAGCAGCCGATCGGCGCCGAGCCGGATCGCCGGCGACATCGGCGTGTTCTGGCGCAGTCCACCGTCGGTGAAGAACTCGTTGCCGATCTTCACGGCCGGGAACAGCATCGGGATCGCCGCGGACGCGAGCACGTGCCGCGGGCCGATCCGCGCGGCGCGATGGCGCACGAACGGGTCGCGGCTCCACTCACGCGGCACTGGCTCCGCGCTCGACAGGAACACGACGGTGTGGCCGGTGCCGACGTGGGTCGCGGACACCGAGATCGCGTGGAGGTGCTTCGACCGGAGGCTGCGATCGATGCCGCGCCACGGGATCACGCGGAGCACGAAGCGTTCGAGGCCGCTGGTGTCGAGCAGCCCGCCGTAGCGGAAGCTACCGGGTGCGGGCGGAGGCGGATCGCCACCGAGCATCATCTTCGCCGCGCGCATCACGTCGCGCGCCCGCAGGCTGATCAGCTCCTCGATGCGGAGCGCACGCCACGCCGAGACCATCTGCTCGGCCTGCGAGTCGGGGTCGGACTGGGTCGCCGCCATGAACGCGGCGTTGATCGCGCCAACCGAGGTGCCGGAGACGATGTCGATCGGGACGTGGTAGCCGAGCCGCTTCTTGAGGTCGGTCCGCAGGTAATGAATGATTCCGGCCTCGTACGCGCCGCGCGATCCACCGCCGGACAGCACGAAGCCGATCTTCGGTCGCGAGGTAGGCGACTTCACCGCCCCCATTGTAGACGCAACCCCCCCGCCGCGTCGTTGTCCAAGCAGCATGAAGCTGGCCGTCGCGTTTGCCCTCGCCGGATCGGTCGCCACCGCACATGCGCGGGGCTCGTTCAACGAGTATGGAACGACGACGCAGGATCGGCCGGCGACCCAGCTGTTCGAAGCGTCGTGCGACGTCGACATCGAGCTGCGCGGCGCGGTCGCGGCGATCACGATGCGGCAGCGGATCGTCAACCCGGGTCCGGGCGATCTCGCCGCGAGCTTCGAGCTCGAGCTGCCGCGCGGCGCGCAGGTCACGAGCTTCACGATGCGCGGCCAGCACGCACTGCTCGTCGACGCGAAGTCGCCGGTGATCGAGGGCGGGACGTCCGTGCTCGGTGTCGATCCGGCGGTGCTGCAGCGCGAGGGCGGCGATGACTACCGCGTCGTGCTCCAGCCGATCACCGCCGACCACGACGTGATGCTCGAGACCCGGTTCGTCGCGGTCGCGGAGCCTCGCGGCGGTGGGCTGCGGCTCGTGCTGCCCGGGCGTGCGGCGGCAGGCAGGCTGACCGCGTGCAAGGGCACGTTCCGCGCGAGCGCCGGGCCGGGCGCGACGATCAAGAAGCTCCGGATCGACGGGGCCGATGCCGGGACCACCCGCGCCGCGTTCACGGTCGATGCGCGCGACGTCGCGATCGAGGTCGAGCTCGATCTCCACGGCCGCGAGCCGATCTTGTGGACGCAGACGCAGCCGCTCGCGGGTGGCTGGAATGCGTCGCTGGTCACCGTGCTCGGGCCGCGCATCAAGCCTCCCGGGACTCGGCGCGTGGTGTTCGTCGTCGACGGTTCGCGCAGCATGGACCTCGTCGGCCGCCACCATGTCGTCAAGGTGCTGCACGGGCTCGGCGCAGCGCTGCCTTCAGATGCCGAGGTCGAGGCGATCGTGTTCGACCGCACGGTGACGCGCGTGTTCGGCGAGCTCCGTCCCGCGAATCCGCAGAACCTCGCGGCGATCGAGGCCGCGGTCGCCAGGCGCGGTGCGAGCAATGGCAGCGATCTCGTCGGCGCGTTCGCGAAGGCGCGCGAGGTCATCGACGGTGCGCGCGGCCAGGCGATGGTGATCGTGATCAGTGACGGGGTGACCGGCGACATCGACGGCGGGACGCTGACGCGTGCACTCGGCGCGAAGACGAGCAGCGTCGATGTCCACGCGATCGTGCTGAACCCGGCATCGACGGCGAGCCCCGGCGCCGAGACGCTGCGCTCACCGGTCAACCTGTTCGGCGGCTCGTTCGTCGAGGTGTCGGTCGATGCGCTCGCCCATCACGAGCGCGCGCTCGCAGGGATCGAGGAGTGGCTCCGCCCGGCGTGGCTCGAGATCGCGATCCCCGCGCTCGGCGACGCGATCCCGAAGGAGGTGCGCGCCGGCAGTGGCTTCACGCACCTCACGATCCATCGCGGCGCACCGCGGTTCGTGATGACGGGTCACGGCGATCGCGCGTTCACGGTGACGGCGCGGCCGGCGCCCGGGGCCCCGGTCGGCGCCCTCGCGATGGCGAACGTCGAGGCGAGCGCGTTCACGACGACGGTCGATCCGGGCGATGACGAGCTCGCGCGGCTCGCGCCTCTCGTCGAGCGTGCGCGCGCGGCGCATCCGGTCGCCGATGCCGGCCATGCCTTTGCGGTGTTGACCTCGGCAGGCCGCGTCGCCGCGAACCGTCGCGCGGTGGTACGAGATGGCGGACGCTACGAGCGGGTGATCGCGCTCGCCGATCCACCACGGAAGCTCGCGGTGACGGCCTCCCCGGTCCGGCTCTCGGCATCGGCGATCGCGCGGCCGACGCTCGAGCGGCTGTTTCGCGATCAGCTGCAACCGAAGGCGTACGTGTGTTACCAGCGCGCGCTCGGCCGCAACGCCGACCTCGCCGGCACCGTGACGTTCCAGCTCCGCATGGGTCGCGGCGAGGTCACCGAGGTCGTGCTCGGCGGGCTCGGCGATGCCGCGCTCGATGCCTGCCTCGTCGAGGCCGCGTACCAGCTGACGCCGCCGCTGCCGGACTTCACGGTGAACGCCGACGACCAGACGATCGCGAACTACCCGCTGACGTTCAACCGGCGCGCGGACCAGCCGATGATCGTGCTCGGCGACGCCGACTCGTCATCGCCGCTCGAGATCGACTCGATCCAGGGCGGCGTGCCGCGCCGGCCAACCCGGGTCGACACCAGCACGCCGCTCGGGCGGCTGCGGCCGTCGAAGTCGCCGTAGAGCTACGGTTGCGGGCCGGCGCCGGTCGGATCGCCGTGGCGGTGATCGTGCGATGGCGCAGGCGTAGTGTCGACCGTCGAACCTGGCGTGGCGCCCGGCGCTACCGGCGGCGGCGCAGGCGCAGCATCGGGAACCGCACGCGGCGCGGCATCGGCGGGCGTCAGGATCGTCTGCGGCGGGGCGACGGCCGCTCCGGGCAAGCTCGGCGAGAGTATTGGAGCAAGCCCGCCATCGAGGTGGTCGACGGCGACGGGCTCCAGCGTGGCGTGGACGACGCCACTCGCGATCGGTACGAACCGGTAGCGCGCCACCGCGTGGCCGCGCAGTACGAACGTGAACTCGTGCTCGCGACCATCGGCCTCGCCGGACCAGTACGCCGGGGTCTTGCCTTGCTGGACGCCGTCGACCGCGGCGATCGCGCCGGGGGGCGTCGACTTCAGCATCACGCCAATCGGCGCGTTTGTGCGCTGGGGGCGGCGAGGCGGGTTGATCGGCGTGCCGCCGGCACCATCGTCATCGAGATGCATGCCGGAGGTCGGATCGTAGCCGCCGATCTCCATGATCCCGTCGACGTCGGCGTCGCGCACGACGACCGGCGTGGGCGTCGGTGGCAGCGCCTCGTCCTTGCTCGAGCAGGCAGCGAGCACGATCACACTGACCACGAAGCTGATCACGGCGCGCTGCACGCCGCGGATATACCACGCTTATCTGGACTTCTTCGCCTGCGCCGCGGCTTCGATCTTCTTGCGCTGCGCATCGTCGAGGATCCGCCGCGCGCTGACCCACGCGAGAATACGGGTCTTGCGGATCGTGGCCTCGTGCCCGCTGATCTGATCGACGTGACGGGCGATGTCAGCGTCGCTGGTCTTCGGGTCTGCGAGCGCCACCTCCAGCTTGTGCGACGCGGCATCGAGCGCCTGCTTCGCGACCGCGACGCTGCGGTCGGCATCGGCGCGGATCTTCGTGATCTGTGCCTTCTGCGCCGGCTTGAGGGCCATGCCCTTGAGGTCGGTGATCGACTGGCGCAGATCGTCGTCGTCGCCGTCGAGATCGGGCACCGGCACGCCCCCGAGATCGTCGTCGTCGTCATCGTCGTGATCGAAGTCGAAGTTGAAGTTGAAGTCCTTCGGGACCCGGCTCGAGTAATCCTTGCCGAGCTTCTCGCCGAGCTTCTCGAGCTCCTCGTCGAGGCCCTCCATCGCCTGCTCGATCTCCTCGCCCATCTGCTCGAGCTCTTCGCCGAGGTCGTCGATCTTCTTGCCCTTGATCTTGCCGAGGCGCTTGTCGACGATGCCGCGCACCTTGTCGAGGCGAGCCAGCGCCTTGTCGCGCAGCTCCTTCGGGATGTTTGGATCGTTCTTCAGCATCTGGCGGACGCCCTCGAGCTGACCGCGCACCATGCCGTCGATGCCCGAGATATCGACCTTGCCGTCGTGGATCGTGACCGACACGCCGCCGTGCTTGCCGTGGTGCGGACCGTGCGGGCCATGCGGACCCTGCGGGCCATGCGGTCCGTGCGGGGCCTTCGGCGGCTTGGGCGGCTTCGGCGCGACCGGCGGAACCGGCGGAACACCGTGTGGCGGTGGTGGCGGCGTCCGCGGCGGCGGCGGCGGCGGCTGTGGCGCCTGAGCCGTACGAGTCGGGCGAGCACGCCGGATCTCTGGATCCGACGTCGACGCGGTGTCGGCG
>JACCTC010000161.1 GCA_013812655.1 Deltaproteobacteria bacterium
ACCTTCATGTCATCGGCACCGAGCGGCCGATCGAAGTCGCAGAACGCCGTGACCTCGGTGGCCGCCGCGCACGCGCGCGCGACGACGTCCGCGATCGACGGCTTGTAGACGTGGTCGGTGTTCATCAGCAGGAACCCACCCGGCTGCAGCGCGCGCTGCCCGGCGCGCATCGAGATCAGGTTGCCCTTGCGAAACTCGGTGTTCTCCTCGATGACCGCATCGGGTGCGACCTCGCGGACGCGCGCTGCGACGTCGGCATGGCAGAAACCGCTGACCACGATCCGATGCTGCGCGCCGCAGGCACGCGCGAACGCGACGGCGTAGTCGATCAAGGGTCGGCCGCCGGCCTCGATCAACGCCTTTGGCGTGGCGGTGGTCAGATCCTTGAGCCGGCTGCCGAGGCCCGCGGCCATGATGATCGCCTGCATCACGCTGCAATCCGGGTGCGCAGGAGTGCGGGGAGCTCGATCACGTTGCCGACCGCGATCGCCTGCGGGTCACGCGCGCGGAAGTCCGCGAGCGTGAACGTCCCGAGCCGACCGATGAACGCGACCTCGCAGGCGTCCGCAAGCTCGCCATCCTTGAGCGAGTCTCCGCAGAACACGAGCTCGTGGCGCGCCAGGCCGAGCGTGCGGCAGGTGTGGTCGACGTGCGGCCGGCCCTTGGCGAGGCCGCTGCTCGCATCGAAGCCGAGCGCGAGATCGAAGCGAAACGGCTCGCGGCGCGCGAAGTCGTCGACGAACTCCTGCCCGGTGTTCGATGACACGACGAGCTTCAAGCCGAGCGCCCGCAGGCCCTCGAGCCCGGTGAGCGTCTCGCGGTCCATCATCGTCGCGTCGCACACCGCACGCTTGCGCTCCTCGAACTCGGCCGAGGCCGCGGCGTTGCGCGCGTCGCCCGGCACGATCACCTCGAGCTGCTGGTGAAACGGGATGCCGGAGGTCTGCATGTAGCGGGCGCGCGCGTCGACGCGGTCGAGCCCGTGCCGGGTCGCCATGACGTCGGCGGCGAGGTCCGCGAAGGCACCCATCGTGTCGACGAGGGTGCCATCGAGATCGAACATCACCGCGCGTAATCCGCGAGTCTCCGACGAGGAATTCATCGACATCCGATCCGGGTACCACGCGGACCGGGACGAGTAAAGCAGCGCGTCGAGGACTGCCCGCTTGCCGCGAACGTCTGGCCCGCGGTCAGGCCCGCAGTCTGGCCCGCAGTCAGGCTCGCGGTCAGGATGGTCGTTCGGCGATCACGCGCAGCTCGGCGCCCGCGCCGGCGTAGCGGATCAGCGATCCGAGCGCGCAGAACGGCGACATCACGTCGACCAGCAGGCTCGAGTCGCGCGCCCACTTCGTGCCGAACACGTTGTTGAGAAAGTGGCGCGCCGCACGCTGCCAGCTCGTCGGGCCGGTGCGCGTGGTGACCTTGACGACGCGGAAGCCGGCCTGCTCGAGGTAGCGGCCGAGCGTCTTGCGCGTGAACTGGAACAGGTGGCGAGGTGCGTCGCAGCTCCACCAGAACCGGCCGTAGAGCTTGGCCTGCATGCCGGCCCAGTTCGGCACGCACAGCGAGAGCTGACCACCCGGCCGGAGCATGCGGAAGCAATTGGCGAGCGCGGTCGCCGGCGAGTGCGTGTGCTCGAGGACGTGCCACATCGTGACGATGTCCATCGACTGATCGGGGAACGGCGCATCCTCGGCCGTGCCGACCACCGCCTGATGACCGTGCGCGACCGCGTTCGCGACCGCCTGCGGCGACGGCTCGATGCCGTACGTCGTCCAGCCAAGCGCCTTCAGCACATCGAGGTAGCGCCCGCCGCTGCCGCACCCGATGTCGAGCACGTGCCCGTCACCGTGCCACCGCGGGATCCGGTACCAGGAGAGATCCTGGCGGACCTGCAGGATCGGTTTCTCCCACCAGCTGATCGGCGCGGCGTCCTTCGCGGCGACCCGGCGGTGCCAGCGCTTGGGCTGGGTCGGCGGTGCCAGGTGCGCGGCGTAATCCGTCGGATAGAACGATCCGATCACCTCGCGCGTCGGCCGCGGATTGATGAAGTACAGGTTGCATGCCTTGCAGCGCACGAGCGTCCACCGCTCGGGCCCGAACAGTAGCTCGTCGCGCCACACCCGACGGGGCTCGAAGTCGCCGCCGCTGCAGAGATCACACGTGGCGAGCGTCTCGACGGGGACGACGCGCTCTTCGAGCTGACCTTCGACGGCGGTCGCGTGCATGGCCTGGGACCTTGCCCCATGCCCCTGCGCGGTGCAAGTCGCGGGTTCTCGGCCGCCGATCACTGCCGCGCTTTCACCTGCCGAAGATCTCTGACCAGGGCGCCGCGGCTCACCAGGGATAGATCCCGTCGCCGTGGCTGCCGCGACCGCCGGCACCCGCTGCTTGCCACGGCGCAGCGACCGCGATGAAGTTCGCGTGGCCGTACGTGCCGCCGAACGGCCGGCGCGATGCGGCATCGGCTTCGGCGACTCCATCGATATCCCACACCCGCGTCAGGTACTTGCGATCGTGCGCGACGGGCAACTGAAAGCAGGCCGCGCCGTCACACTCGCCATCGTCGTCGGAGTCCACCCACTCGAAGTTGTAGATCGCGACCCACGCTGCGGCGGCGTCGTCGAAACAGCTCGGGCGCTCGATCACGTCGGCCGCCGCGTGCGCGTACGGCGCGACGAACGCCTTGGCCTCCGCGAGGCGCGAGGTGACGTAGGTCTCGAGCCGATCGTTGCCCGCGCAATCGGATTCCGCCGTCAGTACGAACATCAGGCGGTTCGCCTGCGAGTCGTGGGTCGGCCACCCGCCGGTCGCCGACTCGAGCGCGGTGCGCAAGCTCGTCGTCGAGAGATCTGCGGGGCGCAGCAGCTCGGCGTCTGCGAAGTGCGAACCGATGAGCTGATCGAGCTGCGCGGGCGAGCGCGTGACTGCAGCTGCGTCCGCGGGCTGCCAGTCCTGCTTCTTGTCGAGCCAGACCGTGATCAACGGATGCCCGGGGTTGGCAGCATGCCACGACGCCAGCGTGGCCAGGCACGTCGTGAGCGATCCACCGATGCCGGCGATGCCGACCCCGTCGGTGCCGCACTTGGCTGTGCCTGCGTCGAAGAAGCCGTGTGCCACCGTCCAGTCTCCGCTTCGCGCGCCGTAGCTCGTGGTGTCGCGCAGATCGAGCTCGAGGTGGTTCGTCGTGTGCTGGAGGTGCCAGGCGATGTCGTCTCCACGCGTGTTCGCGGCCTCGTAGGTGTTGTGGCTCGCGATCGTCCAGGTGAGTTCGAGTCGCGTCGCGCCGAACGCAAACGGATCCCGCGGCGCACCGACGCTGTCATCGACCGCGCCCCACCCGTTGCAGCCGAGCGCGCTGCACGCGACGAGACCGATCGTGACGATCCGGAAGGTCATGACCCGCAGACGGCCGAGGGTAGCACCCGTCGGCGAACGCCGATCACCACGAACGGCGTGCGCGCGGCTGCTGGCCATACTCCGCGAATCGCGCACGGACCTGCTCGAGCTCGTCGTGCCCGAGCACGTGTGGCGTGCCGAGCTGCGCGGCGTGCCAGTACTGCGAGGCGAGCGTCTCGACCTCCGCCGCGAGCCGGAGCGCCGCCGGCAGCGAGGGACCGAGCGCGACCATCCCGTGGTTCGCGAGCAGGCACGCACTGCCACCGCGGAGCGCGCTCACCGCGTTGAGCGCGAGCTCGGCGCTGCCAAACGTCGCGTACTCCGCACACGGGATCTCGTCGGAGCCGGCGAGCACGACCATGTAGTGGACCGCGGGGATCGCACGCCGCAGCATCGACAGCGTCGTGCAGAACAGCGAGTGGGTGTGGACGATCGCCTGGATATCCTGGCGCGCGCCAAGGATGTCGCGATGGAGCTGCCACTCGGTCGTCGGCGTGCGCTGGCCGGGACGCAGCGTGCCGTCGAGCTTGAGCTCGACCACGTCGTCGGCGACGAGCTCGCCGTACGGCATCCCCGACGGCGTCACCAGCAAGCCCGCCGCGCTGCGCACGCTGACGTTGCCGGACATCCCCGGGGTCAGCCCGAGCGCGCTCATCTGGCGCGCGGTCGTGACCAGCTCGTCGCGCAGCCGCATCGTCATCGTCGATCCTTGCCACGTTCGGGACGACCAGCGTCGGGGTCACGCGCCGCCGCATGGTCGGCGGCATGCTCGGGGAACAGCGCCGCGAGGCCCGCCGCGGTTGCCGAAGTGATGCCACGCTCGGTGACGAGGCCCGTCATCAGCCGGCGCGGCGTGACGTCGAAGGCCGGGTTGCCGACCGCGGTCGTGCCGGCGAGGATCGCGATCCGCGTGGTGCCACCGCGATCGCCGCGACCCGCGAGGTATCGCAGCTCGTCGCCGGCGCGCTCCTCGATCGGGATCTCGGAAGGCTCGCCGACGGTCCAGTCGATGCTCGACGACGGGACGGCCGCGTAGAACGGCACGCCGTTGTCATGCGCGGCGAGCGCCTTGAGATACGTCCCGATCTTGTTGCAAACGTCGCCATTGCGCGTCGTCCGGTCGGTACCGACGAGGCAGAGGTCGACCTTGCCTTGCTGCATCAGGTGCCCACCCGCGTTGTCGGCGATCACGGTGTGCGGCACCCCGTGCTGCGCGAGCTCCCACGCGGTCAGCAGGCCCTGGTTGCGCGGCCGGGTCTCGTCGACCCACACGTGCACGGCGATGCCGGCCTCGTGCGCCTTGTAGATCGGCGCGAGCGCGGTGCCCCAGTCGACGGTCGCGAGCCAGCCCGCGTTGCAGTGCGTGAGCACCTGCACGGGACGGCCGCCGTGACGCTCGGCCACCGCGCGGATCAGCGCGACGCCGTGGTCGCCGATCGCCTCGCAGCACGCGACATCCGCGTCGCAGATCCGCGCGGCCTCGGCGTCCGCAACGTCCACCTGCGTGTCGGCAGGCACCTCGGCGATGCGGAGGCGCATGTGATCGAGCGCCCACCGCAAGTTGATCGCCGTCGGTCGGCTCGCCGCGAGCATCGTGCATGCCTCGTCCAGCGAGCGACCGCCGCGCAACGCGAGCGCGACTCCGTGGGCCGCAGTGGCGCCGATCAGCGGGGCGCCGCGGACGTGCATCTCGCGGATCGCGTGCGCGGTGGCGTCGAGATCGTCGAGCGCGAGCCAGCTGACCTCGTGCGGCAGCTTCGCCTGGTCGAGGACGATCACCGTGCCGGGATCGCGAACCTCGATCGTGCGACGCCAGCGCCCGTCGACGTTCATCGCGCGAGGACCCGGCCCGCGACCGCGTCGAGCCGGGCGCACAGTGCGTGGTCGCGGGCCTCGGAAGCCGTGAGGATCGCGTGCTCGAGTGCGCGATCGCAGCCATCGCGACACGGTCCGCCATCACCGCCGATCACCGGGATCACGTGCTGCAGCAGGCGGCGCGCATTCGCGCTGTTAGCCTTGAGCACCGCGATCACGTCGGTGACGCGCACGTGATCGTGGTCGGGGTGCCAGCAGTCGAAGTCCGTCACCATCGCGACGGTGGCGTAACATAGCTCCGCTTCACGGGCGAGCTTGGCCTCGGGCATGTTCGTCATGCCAACGACGTCGCACTTCAGTGCGCGATGCAGCTCGGACTCGGCGACGCTCGAGAACTGTGGACCCTCCATGACGACGTACGTTCCGCCGTTGACCATCGCGAGACCGAGCGCGGTGCCGGCGCTCGCGAGGTGGGCGCCGAGCCGGCGACACGTCGGGTGGCCCATCGAGACATGCGCGACGAGCCCGGTGCCGAAGAAGGTCTTGGGCCGGCGCAGCGTGCGATCGACGAGCTGATCGACCACGACGAACGTCCCGGGCACGAGGTCCGCACGCAGCGAGCCGACCGCGCTCACCGAGATCAGCGACGTCGCGCCCGCACGCTTCAGCGCGTCGATGTTCGCGAGGAAGTTGATCTCGTGCGGCGGGATCCGATGGCCGCGCCCGTGCCGGGGCAGGAACACGATCGGCTGATCACCGAGCCGCCCGAACAACAGCTCGTCCGATGGAGCGCCGAACGGCGAGTCGACGCGGACCCAGCGCTGCTCGGTCAGCCCGTCCAGATCATAGAGGCCGGTGCCGCCGACGATGCCGATCACGCTCATGGGCGTGGCGTATCACGAGGCCGAGTCGCTGGCTGCGGCGACGAGGTGCCGGTAGCGCGCGCGCGCGGCGAACACGATCAGCTCGATCGCGAGGGTCAGCGCGACGTCGATCGCCGAGCACGCGACCGTGAGCGTGACGGCGGGGATCAGGATCAGCCAGGTCGCGCCCGGCACGAGGACGTAGGGCGCCGGGAAGAACGCCCACAGCAGGCCGGCCGGGATCATCGACAGCATCAAGCCGGTCCACGCGATGCCGTTCGCCGCGGCGAGCCGCGATGCGAGGTCGCCCTGCCGGCGGAGCACCCACAGGCTCGCGAGCAGCTGCACGACCATACCGACGATCGCGTACTTGACGAGCGCCATGGTCAGGTGACCTTGCTGGGGCAACAGCGACGGCGAGAATCGCTGGCCGAGCGTCGCGATCAGCGCGTAGTACACGACGAAGAAGGCCGGGATCGCGACCATCAGCACGCGGAGGTCGAGCCGCAGCACGCGGCGGCGGATCAGCAGCACGGCCATCGCGATCGCGAGCGCCGCGCCGCCGAGCACGAGCCCGAGGCGGAGCGCACGATTCTCGAGGAGCTCGGCCTCGGCGCGCGCCTCCGAGACCGCGACCACGCTGCGGGTCGCGAGCAGGCGCAGGCGGTCCGCCGAGAGCCGGCGCTGGCGAGCCTCGGGGTCGAGAGCGACGACCTCGACGAGCGTGCGGCCCATGCCGTGGCCCGGTGCCGGGATCCCGAGCAGCGCGGACACCGTCGGCGAGACGTCGATCAGCCGCGCGTCGAAGACACTCGCTGGCTTGACCCCGGCGCCCGCGAGAATCAGCGGGACGGTCAGCACCTCGGGCTCGGTGCCGCCGTGACCACCGGCATCGGTGTGGCCGTGATCCGCGGTGACGATGATGGTGTCGAGCGCGAGATCGACGCTCGCGAGCACGCGACCGAGCGCGCGGTCAGCGGTCTGCGTGGCCTCGAGGTAGTCCTCGCTGTCGGCGCCGTGCGCGTGCCCGGCGACATCGACGGCGCCGATCAGCAGCACCACGAGCTCGGCGTTGCCCTCGACGAGCGCCGCGCTGGCCTCCGAGAACCCGCCCGGCCACGGCACGTAACGCGCGTCGTGAAACGGCGACCTGAGATTTGCGCCCGGTGCGCGCAGCGCGGTCTTCGAGGCGGGCGCCTCGACCATGACGTCGATGTCGACCTCGAGGTCCTTCGGATCGATCGCGACCCCGCCATTACCGACGGGGCGGAGAAACAGCGACGGCAGGAGCCCGTAGTCCGTCGCGGTCGCGACCTTGAGCCCCGCAGCGCGTGCGCGATCCATCAGCGAGTCGAGGAGCACCGGGGTGAAGTGCCAGTTCGTACGCACGCCACTCGCCCGCGGCGGGACGCCGGTGAGGATCGACACGTAGTTCGGGCGCGACCATGTCGGGTAATGCGACTGCGCCTCGAGATCGACGCCCTTGCGGCGCAGCTCGTCGAGGAACGGCAGCTGGTAGGAGTGATCGCTGCGCAGGCCGTCGATGATCACCAGGAAGACCCGGCGGGCCAGGCGTGGCGTCTTCGGATCCTCGGTCCACGGCGGGCTCTTCGACAGCGCGGGCGAGACCAGCTCGAGGTCGCGCATGAACGAGGCACCCACGCGCACCGCCTGCGTCGCCCCCACGGTGCCGAGGAGTAGCAACGTCACCGCGGCCGCGACCACACGGCCGGTCGACACGCTGGGTTTCGGCGGCTTCGGCATCCGGTTCAAGGCTCTCGTTGCTCCGCTGTACCGCTGGCGGTCAGGCCATCTCGCGGCGCAGCTCGGCGACTTGCTCCGCCGATCCGAGCAGGACGAGCGTCGTGCCCGCGCCGAGCCTCTCGTCCGCACCCGGGTTGTACGTCCACTCCTTGCTGTCGCCGCGGAGCGCGAGGACGGTCATCCCGAACCGCTCGCGAACGCGTGCATCGCGCAGCGTGCTGCCGATCTTGTGGAACGCGTCACCGAGCGTGACCTCCTCGATCCGGTACGTCGCGCGCTTGTCGCGGAGCATCGCCTCGATGAAGCCGACCACCGCGGGCCGCACGAGCTCGGAGACCAGGCGCATGCCCCCGATGAAGTTCGGCGAGACCACGGCATCCGCGCCCGACTTCCTGATCTTCTCGACGTGCGAGAGCTCGGCGCACCGCGCGACGATCCGCAGCGTGGGGTTACTCTGGCGCGCCGAGACCGTGAGGTACAGGTTGTCCTTGTCCGCCGGCAGTGCCGCGACGAAGCCGCGCGCCGCCGTCACGTCGGTCTGCGCGAGGATGTCGTCGGCGGTCGCATCACCGGCGACGTACGAGAACTGCGCGTCCGGGAACTTGGCGGCGATCTCCTCGAGCTCTCGCTTGTCGAGGTCGATCGCGGCAACCGCAATGCCAGTCTTCAGCAACTCCTCGATGACGTTCCGGCCGGTCGAGCCTGCCCCGCAGACGATGATGTGATCCTGCATCGGCATCGACAGATCCACAGTAACGTATTTGCGGTAAGAACTCCGGGATGCAGCTCCTGCCCAGCTACCTCTCGGGATCGTGGTCGCCCGGTTCGGGCACGCGCCAGACGCTCGTGAACCCGACGACCGAGGCGCCGCTCGCCGAGGTCTCGACATCCGGCCATGACTTCGCGGCGGCCTTCAGCCATGCCCGGGCCGTCGGGACGCGGGAGCTCGGCGCGCTGACGTTCGCGCAACGGGGCGCCCTGCTCGGCGCACTCGCGAAGGCGATCCACGGGGCACGCGAGGAGCTGATCGCGCTCGCGGTCGCGAACGGCGGCAACACCCGGGGCGACGCCAAGTTCGACATCGACGGCGGCGCCGTCACGCTCTCGCACTATGCCGACCTCGGAGCGCGACTCGGCAGCGCGCCCCTCCTCCCCGACGGCGAGCCGATCCAGGTCGGCCGCACCGCCCGGATGGCAGGCCAGCACGTGTGGGCGCCGCGCCACGGCGTCGCGATCCACATCAACGCGTTCAACTTCCCAGGCTGGGGGCTGTGCGAGAAGCTCGGCCCTGCCCTGCTCGCCGGCATGCCGGTGATCACGAAGCCGGCGACCGCGACCGCGCTCGTCGCCCACCGGCTCGTCGAGCTGTTCGCGCCACTCCTGCCACCGGGCGCGCTCCAGCTGCTCGTCGGTCCGGCCGGCACGCTGCTCGATCATGTCGGGCCCGGCGATGTCGTCGCGTTCACCGGCGGCAGTGCGACCGCGCGAACCCTGCGGGCGCACGAGCGACTCGTCGCGCACGCGGTGCGGCTCAACATCGAGGCCGACAGCCTGAACGCCGCGGTCCTCGGCCCCGACATCGAGCTCGCGAGCGAGACCGGCGCCCTGTTCCTCGCCGACGTCGTCCGCGACATGACCCAGAAGACCGGCCAGAAGTGCACGGCGATCCGGCGCGTGCTCGTGCCCGAGGCACGCCAGGCCGAGATCGAAGGCGCGCTCCGCGAGAGGCTCGCTGGGATCGTGATCGGCGATCCGGCGCGCGAGGAGGTCCGCATGGGCCCGCTCGCCACCGCCCAGCAGCTGCGCGACGTCCGCGAGGGCATCGCTCGCCTTGCGGCCGAGACCACGAGCATCTTCGGCGGCACCGGCGAGGTCACCCCGGTCGGCGTGCCTGCCGGCAAGGGCTTCTTCGTTGGCCCGATCGTGCGCGCGACACCGACGCCGCTCGCGTGCGCGGCGCTCAACGACCACGAGGTGTTCGGCCCGGTGGTCACGGTCGGCCCGTACGACGGCGATGCCACGCTGGCCGCGCAGTTCGTCGCGCGCGGCGAGGGCTGCCTCGTCAGCTCGGCGTACTCCGACGATCGCGACTGGGTCGCGCGCTTCGTGCGGACCGCCGGGGCGTGGGCCGGTCGCCTCTACCTCGGCTCGTCCAAGATGGCGAGCCAGTCACCGGGGCCCGGCACCGTGCTGCCATCGCTGACGCACGGCGGACCGGGTCGCGCCGGTGGTGGCGAGGAGCTCGGCGGCGAGCGCGGACTGCACACGTACATGCAGCGGGTCGCGCTCGAGGGCGACGCGAGCGTCCTCAAGTCGCTGCTGGCCTAGATCAGAAGAGAAGCATCACCAGACGACGCCGAACGTCCCGATGAACTTCTTCTTGTCGGGGTCCTTGTAGACGCCCTTCGGGATGCCGATCTTGCCGGCCGCCTTGCCCTCGCCGCGTCCGCTGTCGATCATCAGATCGACCATCATCCCGGGCGCGAGGCCCTTCGCGAAGTTCGCCGGCACGCTGACCGGCTCCTGGGTCGACGAGCGACCGACCGTCTTGAACTTGCAACGTTGCTCGTACTCGAGCGTGCCGTCGTCGCGGATGCGGTAGATCCGGCGCGTGTTGACGCAGCCGTAGGCCTCCTGCTCCTTCCACTTCACCGTCTTGAAGGTGACGAGGACCATGTCGCCCTTCTTGGAGACGTCCTTGATCTGGCCGACGCCCTTGTCGTAGCTGATCTTGTTGAACGTCTGCTCGTAGGCCTTGTACCAGAGCTGGCGGCCGGTGCTGGGGGGGCTCGGGTAGGTGCGCTCGAGGGGGAACTTCTCGCGATCGGCGCGGATGTCGTTCAGCACCGTGAGTGTCATGTCGTACGACTCGAAGCGCGGGCCACGGTGTGCCTTCGCCTGGTTCATGAACAGATCCTGCGCGGCGGCGACCGGGAGGTAGCGCGCCTCGGCGGCATCGCAGCGCATCAGCGCGATCAGCAGCGGATAGCCGACCATGTCGGTCGCGAGCTTCTGCGCGTCCTCGAAGCTCTTCGCCTTCTTCTTCGACATGTGCTCGTGGAACAGCGCGTGGAGCTCGGCGCCGCAGCCTGCGAGCGCCTTCTTCGAGCCCTTCGCGGCCTTCGCGTCGAACTTCTTGATCGCCTCGAACGCCGGCTTGTTCGCCTCGTACGTCTTGACCCACAGCTGCCAGCCGGCCTCGGGGGCGGCGAGCAGGCGCTTCCACTCCTCGTCCTTCTCGGCGAGGGCGGCGTACTTCTTGAGGAGGAACGACGCCTTCGCCTTCGCGATCTGGAAGTTCTGGACGGCGCTGACCTTGCCGTACAGGTTGAGCTTCATCCCGGCGAGCTCCTTGTCGAAGGTCGCGCGGTCGAGCCTCTTCATGTCCATCATGCAGAACGCGAACTCGCCGCGGGACTTGTCCTCCTTGGCCGGATCGCCATAGATGCACTTGTTGACGAGCGCGGTGCGCTGCACCTCGGTGATCACCGGCTTGTCGAGCCAGTAGAGGAGATTCTCGTCGGGTTCCCGGCCACAGCCGAGCACCTGGGCCTCGGCGTCGCGAAGCGTGCGCTCCTCGGCCGTCGCTTCCTCGTTCTTGACCTTGTACGGCGCGCACTGCTCTTCCTCGAGCGCGTTGCCTTCGGCCTGCGGCATGATCCCGAAGGTCATGACCTCGACGAAGTCCTGGTCGGTCGCGCCGAAGCTTGCCTTGTAGGCCGCGGCCCACTCGGCGACGATCTTCTGGCGCTCCCCGTCGCGCGGCTTGTCGCACGCGGCCTTCGCCATGTACTCGAGCGTCTTGCCGGCGTAGCCCTCGCGCTCCATGTACGACTTGGTCCAGCCGAGGTTGGAGTCGCTCGTCGAGGGCTGGTAGTCGCTGCGGCACCATGGCGGGGCCTTGCCGGTCTCGAGCTTGCCGACGACGGGCGGCTGGGTCACGGGACCACCGCTCTTGCCGCCACCGGTCGCTGCCTGACCACCACCGCCAGGCGGCGGCGTTGTCTTCGATCCACCGCCGGTGAGGCCACTGAGCGACAGCTCGGTTTTGCAGGCACCAAACACGAGCAACACGAACACGCACTTTTTCCAAAGCATCACGAGCGACCTCCCTGAAGGACGAGCGCGCACCCTAACACCGAGTGCCCGAGAGGTGCGCCCCGCCGGTCCGCGTTTCGAGCTCGGTCAGGGACGCAGACGCTGGCCGGTGCCGGGCTGGTAATCGACGATGTCCATCATCACCGCGCCGTAATCGGTCTTCGCATCGAGCTTGAGCGGCACCCGGCCGTCGTCGTCGCTGATCCACACCGAGAAGTCGCGCTCGTCCTGGCCGACCCACTTCGCGCCGTTGCGATCGAGCTTCACGGTGTGCGCGTCGAACCGGATCACCGGCAGCTCGCCGAGCTCGGTGACGAGCGTGCCCTTGTGGCCGAGGGTCACGACGATCCGCCACAGATAGCGACTGCGGAAGACCTCGAGCGTCGCGGTCGAGCCCGGCTTGCCTTCCCACGAGCGCAGCGCGAGCAGGAACGCGTTGTAGTCCCACACCTCGGGCAAGCTGACCTTCTGCTGCAGGGTCTTCTGCGGCTCGTCGTTGATGCCGTAGTGAACCGGGACCTGGTCACCGTTGCGTGCGGCGAAATCGACGATCACGTGATCGCGATCGCTCGAATTCTTCGCGGTCTGTTCGTACACCTCGAAGCGCAGTGGACGCCCGGTCTCGACGTCGACCCACGACGTGAAGCGATCGTCGACCTCCGCGACCATCTTGGCGAGGCCCGTGGACCTGGCCTGCGCCTGGACCTGCACGGTCCGCTTGCCGCCGAGCTCGACGACGTCACCGACCGAGATCCCGAACGTGCCGAGCTCCATTCCACGCAGCGTCAACCTGTACGCCATCCGCTCGCCCGGCGTCGCCAGAGGCGGACCGACCGCGAGCGTCAATCCGGGATCCCCGGTCGGGGTCGCACGACTCGCGCCCTTGGGCCCGCAGGCACCGACGACGAGCGCGAGGAAAACGGCGAGGGCGCGCAACGCTTGCAGCCTAGCGCGAAACCGGCAGCGCTTGCCGGAACGCGCGATCGCAACGGCGATCTCGCACGGAGGCGGGCCTCATGATCGTTCGGTCACGGCAGGCCTCGTCACGGCAGGGTCGGCGGCCGGCGACGGATCGCGGCGGGTGCCTCCGGATCCGGCTCGAGCAGCGGCAACAGATTCGCGAGCTCGCGCGCGACCTGCCGGCAACGATGGCGGACGAAGTCGATCGCGTAGGGATCGGCGAGCAGGACGACGAGCGCGGCGTCGTACCAGAAGCTCATCGCGTAGGCGTCTGGGTCGACGACCTCACCGTGCGAGCTGCCCGGCGCATGCGTCGACAGGGCGCGCCGCGCGAGAAAGGGCCACCGCGACGCCTCGACCTCGTCGGGTGCACGCGCGGACCCGACGAGCTTGGTGCCACTCGTGACGAACGCGTTGGTGACCCGATCGACGGTCGTCAGCGCCTTGAGGAAGTGCTCGATCCGCTCGGTGATCCGATCGCCGGTCGGCACGGTCGTCCCCGCGACGACCGTGACCTCGGGGAGCCGGGCCGCTTCCCAGCGCCGGCGGATCGCGCGGAGCTGGCGCGTCGCGCGCTCGAAGGCCGCCTCGACGTTTGCCCCGGGACGCGCGTGGCCCTCGAGATCGGGCGGGCCGATCGTGCTGCGATCGACGCGGGTCGGCAGCTCGACGCGCAGGTACTCGCCACCACCGCGCGCGAGGGTCCGCGCGGGAACCCCGGTGCGCAGATCGTCATGCTCGACGATCCGCGCGGAGACGGCACCGACTTCCTCGAGGAGCTCGCGCAACGTCGCGCGGACCTCGTCCTCGATGCCGACCTCGCTCACGCGCGCGCGCCTCGCGGCCGCGGTCGCGGTCGCCCAGGCGGTCGATCGTCGATCAGCGTCGTCGAGATCATCGTCGTCGGCTGCGGATAGAACAGGTAGTTCGCGATCGACGGCTTCGCGCCGTAGAGCTCGGTCCACGTGCCGGCGGAGAAGCCAGGCGGTGCATGCGCGATGTCGCCGAAGTCGACGTGCAACAGATCGTATGCGGGCAGGATCGCGACGAGCTTCTGCATGCGGTGGAGCAGCGGTGCGTCGTAGACGCCAGCGCGCGGCCGCTCGCGCACCAGGAAGCTGTCACCATCGCGCACCAGATCGATCGCGACCTGCTGGACGGCTGCGACCCGCGCACGGTGGCTGATCACGATCCGCAGGTACATCTCCTCGATCGCGTGGATGTCGCGCCACTCCGCGGGGACCGCGACGCCGTGATCGCGGACCTGGACGATGCAGGGCGTGCGGCCCATCGCCAGCACGTAGATGTAGTCGCACGGCTCGTCGTCGGCGCCGTGCTGCACGAACGTCGCGCCCTTGAGCTCGCCCGCGAGCTCGTCGGCCAGCGCCGCCAGCTCGTCCGCTGGCATCCCGACGCAGACGTGATCCTCGGGCTCGCCCCACGTGCGGGTCGGATAGAGCTCCTCGAGGGCGCGCTCGACCTCGCCCATCATCGGGACCTTGCGGTCGTCGCAGCCCTCCTTGCCCTTGCAGTTCGTACAGCCACTCATGGGCGGCACTCTACCCCGCCCATTGCCTAGAGCCCCGTGCGTTCGCCGGGCGGCAGGGACAGCCCGAAGCCCTCGTGGAGGGCCCCGACGGCCAGCTCCGCATACTTCCGAGCGATCACGCAGGAGATCTTGATCTCGCTCGTCGAGATCAGCTGGATGTTGATGTTCTCGCCAGCGAGCAGCTGGAACATCTTCTTCGCGACGCCCGCGTGGGACCGCATGCCGACGCCGACGACCGAGACCTTCGCGATCTCGTCGTCGAACGTGATCCGCTCGCCGCCGGTGCCCACGAGCTCCGGCACCCTGGCGCACAGGATCTCGACCGCGCGCTTGCGGTCGCCGCGCGGCACCGTGAACGTGAGGTCGGTCGTGCCGTGGCTCGCCTGGTTCTGGACGATCATGTCGACCGAGATCCCGCCATCGGCGAGCGGCGCGAACAGCTTGCCGGCGACGCCCGACGTATCCGGCAGATCCTTGCAGGTGATCTTGGCCTCGTCCTTGGCCACCGTGACACCCGAGACGACGACGTTCTCCATGGCAGTCTCCTCGGGGACGACCCACGTCCCCTGTGCATTCGAGAAGCTCGAGCGAACGTGGATCGGCACGCCGTACTTCATGCCGAGCTCGACCGAGCGGATCTGCAAGACCTTCGCGCCGAGCGACGCGAGCTCGAGCATCTCCTCGTAGCTGATCCGCTCGATCTTGCGCGCGGTCGGCACGACGTTCGGATCGGTCGTGTAGACGCCGTCGACGTCGGTGTAGATCTCGCAGACATCGGCCTTGAGCGCGGCCGCGATCGCGACGCCGGTCGTGTCCGAGCCGCCGCGGCCCAGCGTCGTGATGCTGCCCTTGTCGTCGACGCCCTGGAACCCGGCGATCACCGCGATCTCGCCGGCCGCGAGCGCGTCCTTGATCGGCTGGCTCTCGATCGAGACGATGCGAGCCCGCGAGAACGCGCTGTCCGTGACGATCTTGCACTGGTGGCCGAGGAACGACCGCGCCTTGCCGCCCGCCGCGCGGATCGCGAGCGCGACGAGGCCGACCGAGACCTGCTCGCCGGTCGACACGATGACGTCGACCTCGCGATCGTTGGGATCGTCCTGGAGCTGGCGCGTCAGCTCGAGGAGCCGGTTGGTCTCGCCCGACATCGCCGAGACGACGACCGCGACCTGGTGCCCTTCGCGGGCCGTCGCGACGCAGCGAGCCGCGACGTTGCGCATCCGGTCGATCGAGCCGACGGAGGTGCCACCGAACTTCTGGACGATCAACACGGCGAGGAAAGCTACACGTGCATGCGCCCGTGGTACAGGCCGGACGTGCCGAACGACGAGGCCGCATCCTCCATCACTGCGCGGATCGTGCTGTCGACGTTCCCGACCCTCGACAACGCAGCCGAGGTCGGCCGCGTGCTCGTCACCGAGCGGCTCGCGGCCTGCGTGAACCTCGTGCCTACCGTGCGCTCGATCTATCGCTGGCAGGATGCCGTGCACGACGAGACCGAGACGCTCGCCATCATCAAGACGACCGTCGATCGGCTCGCCGCGCTCGCGGCTCGCCTGGTCGAGCTCCATCCATACGATGTGCCCGAGGTCGTCGCGCTACCGGTCGTCGGTGGCCACGCGCCCTACCTCGCGTGGATCACCGACTCGACGAAATAAATTTACGGACCGGCGATGCAGGCCGCGCAGATGTTCTGATCGAGACCCGGCGGGCACAGCGAGGGCTCGATGAGGCAACCGAAGCACTCGAGCGGATCCGCGGGACACGTGCCGCCGCTGGTGCTGCAGTCACCCGCGCAGTTCGCCGAGCTCTCGCCCTTCGACATGTCGCAGGTGCCGTCGCCGCAGACCGCGGCGGCCGGGCAGTCCTGCATGCACGTCGACGGCTCGTTGCCCTCGCACACGGCGTTGCCGCAGACGAAGTTGTTGCCGCCGCCCGTACCGCAGTCGGACTGGCAGACGCCGATCTCGCTGGCCGCGCAGACCGCATCGCCGCAGACCGGCGCTTCCGCGGGTGGCGGGTCGGTCCCGTCATCGCCGCCGTCACCATCGGTGGTCGCGCACGCAACAAACATTGCAGCACTGAAGAACGCGAGCAGCGTTGTGGTCCTCATCGCGCGGCATCGTACTAATCGCAAGTACGAGATCAACGACAAACTGTGCAACGCACGCAGATAAGAGCAGCCAGACGCCGATCAGCCACCTTCGGCTCCATACACATCATGTGCAAGTCGACGATCGAGCGCGCGCCGCAACGATGCGTTTTCCGGTCGGACCAGCTGCGGATCCTCGTCGAGAACTGCGTCCGCATGACGCCGGGCCTCGAGCAGGAGCTCGGTATGCTGATGTAGGTCACCGTAGCGAAGTCTCGGCACGCCGGCCTGACGTGGTCCGAGCAGCTCGCCCGGTCCGCGCAGCGCGAGGTCTTCCTCCGCGATCCGGAATCCATCATTGGTCGCGACCATAGTGGCCAGTCGCGACTCTGCATCTGGACCGAGTGCGCCCTGCGCGATCAGCATGCAGTGGGCGGCGCCGTCCCCGCGCCCGACCCGGCCGCGGAGCTGGTGAAGCTGTGCCAGCCCGAACCGATCGGCGTCGTGGATCACCATCACGGTCGCGGCCGGCACGTCGACGCCGACCTCGATCACCGTCGTCGCGACGAGCACGTCGAGCTGCCCGGCCTTGAACGCGCGCATCACGTGATCGCGCGCGACGACGTCGAGCCTGCCGTGGACGAGGCCTACCCGGACGGTCGGCAACGCCGCCGCGAGCTCGCGGGCGACCGTGGTCGCGTCCTTCCACTTGGTCGCCGGCTCGTCGCCGTCGTCGTCGCCGGGCGCAACCTTCGGGCAGACGACGTAAGCACGCTCGCCGGCGGCGACGCGCTCGGCGACCAGCTTGTACGCCACGGTGATCCCACGGGCGCCGGTCACCAGCTTCGTCACGATCGGCGTGCGCCCCGGCGGCAGCTCGTCGAGCAGCGAGGTATCGAGGTCGCCGAATGCGGTCAACGCGAGCGTGCGCGGGATCGGCGTGGCCGTCATCACGAGCAGGTGTGGCGCGCCCTGCCCGTCTCCCTTGTCGCGCAGCTTCGCGCGCTGGGCGACGCCGAACCGGTGCTGCTCGTCGATCACGACGAGGCCGAGCGCGCCGAACCCGACCGACTCGGCGATCAGCGAGTGGGTGCCGATCAGCACGTCGATCTGGCCCGCCGCGAGGAGCGCGAGCAGCGACGCGCGCACGCCCTTCGGCGTCGACGCGGTCAGCAGCTCGATGCGGAGCTTTGCGCCGGGCCCTGCAGCCCACCGCCTCCAGGTCTCGGCGTGTTGCTCGGCGAGCAGCTCGGTCGGTGCCATCACCGCGGTCTGGCGACCCGCGCGGGCGACCTGGAGTGCGGCGGCGAATGCGACCGCGGTCTTGCCGGCGCCGACGTCGCCCTGGAGCAGTCGGCTCATCGGGACCTCGCTCGCGAGATCGGCCGCGAGCTCGTCGACGGTACGCCGTTGTGCACCGGTCAGCGCGAACGGCAACGCCTCGCGGAGCAGCGCGTCGAGCCCGGGCATCCGCCGGCATGGCACGGCCGCATCGCCCCGCCGCTCGCGCCGCCGCAGCGCGACCGCGACGCCGAGCGCGAACAGCTCGCCGAATGCGAGCCGGCGCTGCCACCGGCTGTCGCCGCGGTTCATCGCCGCGAGATCGTCGGCCTCGGTATCGGCCGGCGGCGAGTGCAGCTGCGCGAGCGTCGCCGCGAGGCTCGGCAACGCGGCGGCAGCCTCGACGTGCGCGGGCACGCCATCGTCGGCGGTGGCACCGACGCGCGTGCACGCGGTGGCACACGCCTGGCGGAGCCGGCTCCCCGGCACCCCGGCGACATCGGGATAGCGCGCGATGATCGACGGCAGCGGCCTTGGCGCCGCGGGCTGACCGTCGAGCCCGAGCTGGGTCGTCGGGATGTCGATGCCGAGGATGTCGGGGTTTGCGAATTCGGTCCGCCCGCCGCGCTTGCGGACGACGCCCGACAGCACGACCCGCGCGCCCGGCGGCATCCGCTTGTCGATCCCCGCCCACACGTTGAACCAGCGGACGAGTGCGCCACCGCCATCGAGAACCGAGATCCCGGCGAGCCGGACCTCGGCCCACCGACGCCCGCGCGCGAAGATCATCCGCGAGCTCGCGACCTGCGCGGCGAACGTCGCGCGCTGACCCTCGGGCATCGCGCAGACCTCCCCGAGCGGGCGAGCGTCGCGCACGTCGTCGTAGCGGCGCGGCAGCGTCCACAGCAGATCCTCGACGGTGACGAGCCCCTTCTCGGCCAGCCGCTCGGCGAACGCCGGCCCGATCCCGGGCAGCGAGTGCGTCGGCGCCGCGAGTGGATCGACCACGGGTACCGGCGCCGGCGGTGGTGCCGGAGCCTTCGCACCGCGCTTCGTCAGCTTCGCCGCGGCCGGCTCGGCGGGCTTGACCTTGACGGACGTCGGCGTCGGTGCCTCGACCCTCGCCGCCTCGATCGCGCGCTCCATCGTCGCGCCGACTGGCCGCGGGATCCGCGCGAGGAGCCGCATCCCGCGCGCGATGCAGATCGCCCGCTCGGTCTCGTCGAGCTGCTCCCAGCGCGCGAGCGTCGTGCGCCAGCCGTCGAGACCGTCGAGAAGCTTCAGCGGATGGCCGAGCACGCGATCGCACGCGATCCGCAGGACGTTGCCGAGGTCGCCCTGGCGCGCGCCGGCGAAATCGTCGGCCGCCGCCAGCTCGAGCGGTCGGCGCAGCGCGTCCACGCGACGCTTGAGCTCGGCATCCACACGGTCACCCTAGCATCGGGCGCTGACGGCTCGCCGACGCCGACCCATCCGGTGCGATGGTGGGGATCGCGCGCGATCAGTCTGCGCGATACGTGAAGCGGAGCTCGTAGTCGCAGAGGTGGAACACGTCCCCCTCGTCGATGCGCTTGTTGTCGATGCGCATGCCCTTGTAGTCGATGCCGTTCGTCGACCCGAGGTCCTTGATGTAGAAGGTTCCGTTGCGACGGATCACGGCGGCGTGCTTGCGCGAGATGTTGCCGTCCTTGATCGGCAGATCGGACGTCTTGCTGCCGCGGCCGATGATGAACTGATCCTTGGTCACCGGATAACGCTGACCGTTGTAGATCAAGAACAGCGTCGGGCCCGCGCTCATCTGCGGGATCGGTGCGGCGGGCTGATGGATCTGCGGCGCCGGGTTATGCGACGCCATCGAGTTGCCCATGCCGCCGGTCGACATCGGCGGCCGGCTCATGTTGTTACCGCCAGCAGGCGCGTAGCCAGGGGTCGGCGGCGCGGGACGGCGCTGCGGTGCCTGCGAGGTCGGTCCGCTCGACAGCGGTCCGGGTGGCGGTTGCGTGCCAGGTGGCGGCTGGCGGGTGTTACCGCCACGCTCGGGTCCACCTCCACCCTTCGCCGGATAACCCGTCGGCCCGCTGTTGCCACTGTTGCCGACCGCGGCGTTGCCGCCGGTCATGTTCGGCGCGCCGCCCGGCGACTGATAGTTCTTCGAGCGCGCGTAGTAGCGCATGGCTTCGTTGACGAGGTAATCGATCGAGCAATCGAAGTCGTTGGCCATCTGCTCGAACGTCTCCCACAGGACGTCCCGGCAGTAGAAGTGGCGCATCGTCTTCTTGCTCTGGTCCATGCGCGATGTACTCCGCCGGATTCGGACAGGCCTTGGCCCTGGATCCTCTCTCCCGGCGTCTCGAACGATACTACATCCACTCCGCCGACGCGACCAATCACGCTGACTTGACCGGGACTCTCGACGGTTACTTGGGCTGGCCCGTGCTCAACTCGGCCGCCAGCTCCTTCGCGCGCTGACCGAGCGTCGGATCCGGCTTGTTCTCCGCGTTACGCTCCCCCCAGTACCCGACCAGCCGCTCCTTGTTGCCGGCCAGAGCCGCGATCTTCGGCGCATCCTCGGTCGACTTCATCGTGGCGAGGGCCTCCATCGCGACCCACTTCGCGATGGTGGACTGGTCCTTGAGGAGCTCGCGAAGGGTGGCCTGGACCCCCTCCCGCGGGTTCATCTTGGCGATCTCGTTGCTGATCGATCCCTGGAGCTCCTCGCGCACGTAGGCACCGGCGTCGGGCAGCCCGCGGACGACATCGGCGATCGCCTTGGCGCCGCCGCACATCAGCGCGTTGTACGCGGCGACATACTTGAAGCGCGCCTCGCGGTGCGGCACGCGGACCATCGCGAGGAGGGGCGCGAGGCAATGCGGCGGGCCGACCGCGCGGATCAGCGCGACCGCGTCATTGGTCATCTGGCCCGGGATCGAATCGTCCTTGGCGATCGAGACGATCGCGTCGAGGTTCGGGACCAGCGGCTCGGGGCCGACGATGTCGAACAGCCCGCCTGGATCGATGTACGCCTTGTAGAGGGCGCTCATCGTGCGCTTGCCGAGCGACGGATCGCCGCGATCCATGCGGGCGATGTCGAGCAGGTACTTGATCGCCTCGGGATCACCCGAGACCGCGAGCCCGAGCAGCAGCTCGTCGCCGATCCGGTTCTTGACCTTGTCCTGGCCCGGCGCCGCGATCACGCTGTTGACCACGGCCATCAGCTTCTTGCCGGCGCGCGGGCCGAGCATGCGGACCACCGCCGGGCCGAGCGTCGCCCCGCCCTGCGCGCGTCCCTCGTACGAGCTGACGGCGTACCAGTCGACCAGGTAGTTGTCGATCTGCGCGCGCTGCGCGTCGTCGGCCCACTTGCGCAGCGAGATCAGCGCGTCCTTCGCCATGATCTGCATCGCGTTCGGCAGGTTGTTCTCGCTCTCGATGCGCGCGATGTTCCACAGCCGCGGCGCGAGCGCCGAGATCAGCTGGGTGCGGCGGCCAGGCGACATCGTCTCGAGTGCGGCCCGGACCTCGGCGTCCTTCTGCATCTTGACGAGGTTCGCGGCGGCGTGCGCCGACAGATCGGCATCGAGATCCTCGTCGAGCATCGCCTTCTTGAGCTTGCCCGGCCCCTTCTGCGTGCGCGTCCATTTATCGATGTTGTCGTGGTCCGTCTTTTCGCACCCCGCGAGGGTGCCGGAGCCCAGAAGGAGAGCGACCGCGATCGTCAGCGCACGCGCGAGCATGGCGGCAGCTTATCGTGGTGATACGTTCCGCGCGATGGCCGCACGGCCGATCCTCATGTTCATGTTCGCTTGCGCGGCTATCACCGCGTCAGCGGGGGCCTATGCGTCGCCACGCAGCGATCCGACTACGGGCCGCAGCGTGTTCACGGGCGCAGCGACGCCGCACGCCTCGTCGATCACGCTCAATCCTGCGGCGCTCGGCATCGGCACCATCGACGAGGTCTATCTCTCGCTGGCGAGCGTCGTCGACAGCTACTCGGTCGATCGGCGCGTCCAGGATCCCGCGACCGGCACGCTGACAGCGGGCGACAGCGTCGGCCAGACCGAGCTCGGGCTCGGCGGCATGCTCGGCGTCGTGCTGCATCCCGGCACGCGCTACGCGGTCAGCTTCGAGCTCCGCACGCCACCACCCGAGATCTTCCCGGGGCCGAAGGACGCGCTGCGCTACCACACGCTCGGCGGACGCCAGCGCGACTACATCGCCTCGATCGGCAGCACCATCAAGATCACGAGCAAGGTGTACTTCGGAGCGAGCCTGTCGCACGACAACACCTTCCTCGAGATGAAGTACGCGCGCGATACCGCGGTCGCCGACGGGGATGGGCCTCGCGGCATTGGCAGCGACTGCGGTGGCATGCCGTGCGGCTTCGAGCATCCCGCCGCGACCGAGATCTACGACGTCAACGCGCGGAGCGGCTGGGTCGCCACCGCGAACCTCAAGGTCAACATCGGGCTGCTCGTCAACGTTTATCGCGATGTCTGGATCGGCGTCGCCTATCACACGCCGCCTGGTTTCAACATCCAGACCCAGCTCGACGGCGACATGGACGTGACGCGCGCGCCACGCGATGGCGGCGAGATCCTCGAGGGCGGCTCGACCGTCTACGTCTCGTACCCCGCCAGCGTCGATGTCGAGGTGCGTGCGCGGCTGCCGCGGATGCTCGATCTTCACGTCGGCGGTCGCTGGGAAGATCTCTCGCGGTTCCAGGCCTACGACGTGCGAGGCCACGACAGCACGTTCGTCCCCAACGGCATTCCCGAGTGGACGCTGCGCCCGCGCGGCATGCATGACTCGTTCGCGCTGTGGGGTGGCGTCGAGCAGATCGATTTCGGCCAGCAGCTGCGGTTCGGCGGTCGCGTCGGCTTCGAGACGTCGTACCTCGATCGTTCGCGGACGTCGGCGATGACGATCGGTCCGGCCTCGCTGACCCTCGACCTCGGTGGGCAGCTGCGGCTCGGCGGGAGCTGGAGCGTCGAGCTCGCGTACGGTGTCCAGTACTTCCCCGCGGTCGACGTCGAGAGCAGTGCCTACAACCCGCAATTCCAGCTCGACTGCATCGCGAGCGGCTACGACTACTCGACGCGCGCATGCCAGGCGGTTCGCGACGGCTACGCGATCCCGACCGCCGCCGGCGAGTACGGCCACCTCCAGCACGCGATGCGGCTCGGATTTCGCTATGACATCAACTGAGACCACCGACGCGATCGTCGTCCTCGGTGCGGGCGGGCTCGTCGGCCGGCGCGTCGTCGGCGAGCTCGTGCGCGCCGGCGCCAACGTCGTGCTCGCGGGTCGCCAGCCGGCAGACATCGCGAGTGCCGCGCCCGATGCGCCGGTCCACGCCGCGGATGCGTTCGATGCCGGATCGCTCGCGCGTGCGTTCGCCGGCGCGCGCGTCGTGATCAATGCGGCGTCCCCGCTGCGCGACACCGCCTCGCCGGTGCTGCTCGCGGCGATCGCGGCCGGCGCGCACTACGTCGATGTCGGAGGCGAGCAGGTGGTGGTCCACGCGCTGTACGAGCGCCACGAGTCGCTCGTGCGCCACGCTGGCCTGATCGCGCTGCCCGGCGCCGGGCTCGACTGCGTGATCGGCGATCTGGCGGCGGGCTGGGCGGCGGAGCATCTCGGCGAGGCGGTCGACGAAGGTGCGCCGGTGCGCAGCGCGCCCGCACCACGTCGCGCCGAGGAGCGCCCGCTCGACGAGATCGCGGTGACCTACGTGTTCGACGATCTCGCGCTGTCGGCCGGCAGCCAGCGCGCGCTGTTCGGTGCGGCGTTCTCGCATCCGCTGGTGTGGCGGCGCGATCGCTGGGAGCCGGGGCGCGCGGGCGATCACCGCCGGGTCAATGCGGGGCTCGCGCTCGGCGGCGAGCGTGACGCGGTGGCGTACGCAGCGTCCGATGCGATCACGATCCCGCGGCACGTCGCCGCGAACCTCGTCGTCACCTATGCATCGACGACGCGACGTGCGGCGGCGGCCGGCGCGATGCGGCTCCTCGCGCGCGCGCTGCCGTTCGTGCCACGTGCGGCGACCGCGCTGCTCGCGCCCTACGCCGCGCCCGATACGGATTACTCGCGCACGCAGCTCGCGGTGATCGCGCAGGTGCGACGCGGCTTCTCGGCAGCGCAGATCGTCGTGCGCGGTCACGATCTATATCGGACCTCGGCGGCGGTCACCGCGTGGATCGCGCGTCAGCTCGTCACGCGTGGACCTGGTCCCGTCGGCATGCGCGCACCCGGCGAGCTGTTTCGTGCCGCGCCTGCACTGCGCGCGATCGCGAGCGTCGCGGGCTTGACGCTCGAGCCGAGTTTTGGTTCGAGCGCGCCGACGTGACACGGGCGTGTGAACACGACCACGCGATGCGAGGTTGCGTGGTATCAACGATCGATGACGCAGTCGTGGCAACTCGAGGCCGAGGCAGCTGTCGGCCGCGGGGTCACGGCGCGACGGTTTCGCCTCGGTAACGGGCTGGGCCTGATCACCGCGATCGATCGACGTAGTCCGATCGTCGCGCTGCAGACCTGGTATCGCGTCGGCTCGCGCCACGAGCGGCTCGGCGCGACCGGCATGGCGCACCTGTTCGAGCACCTGATGTTCGGCCAGACCCAGAGCCTGCCGCCGGGTGAGTTCGATCGGCTCGTCGAGCGCACCGGCGGCGAGTCCAACGCCGCGACGTGGGTCGACTGGACGTACTACCGGCTCTCGCTGCCGGCGCGTGATCTCGCGCTCGGCGTCAAGCTCGAGGCCGAGCGCATGCAGCACCTCGTGCTCGAGCACACGCCGGTCGAGTCCGAGCGCGATGTCGTCACGAACGAGCGGCGCGAGCGCGTCGAGGATGACGTCGATGGCTGGCTCGACGAGCAGCTGATGGCGCAGGCGTTCACGACGCATCCGTATCGCTGGCCGACGATCGGCTGGATGGAAGACATCCGCGCGCTCTCGCTCCCCGATATCCGTGCGTTCTACCGGACGTGGTACGCGCCGAACAGCGCGACGATCGTGTGTTGCGGCGACTTCGAGGAGGCCGCGCTGCTCGATCTCGTCGCGCTTCATTATGGTGCGATCGAACCGGGCGTCCTGCCGAGCGATGTGGGGCGGATCGTCGAGCCCGAGCAGACGCGCGAGCGGATCGTCCGCGCGCCGAAGCCGATCGCGACCGATCGCCTGCTCGTCGGCTACAAGGCGCCCGGCCAGGACGAGGCCGACTGGGCGGTCCTCGAGATCGTCGCGACGCTGCTCGCCGGCTGTCCGTCCGCACGGCTCTATCGCCGCCTCGTGATCGAGGGCGAGGTCGCATCGTCGGTCGATGCGCAGCTCACGCCGTTTCGCGATCCCTCGCTGCTGCGCCTCGCGGTCACCGCCGCGCGCGGCCACGGCGCCGACGAGATCCTCGGGATCATCGATCAGGAGCTCGCGGCGATGGCCGAGAAGCCGCCGCAGAAGGCGGAGGTCGAGAAGGCCAAGGCTCTGGCCGAGACCGACTTCTGGACGTCACTGGTCGATCTCGACGGCAAGGCCGAGGCGCTCGGCCACTACGAGACCGCGCTCGGTGACTTTCGCAAGGTCAACACGCTCGCCGAGCGGCTCGCCGCGGTCACCGTCGAGGATGTCGCGCGCGTCGTCCGCAGCTACCTGCGCGCCGAGCGCCGCACGATCGTGATCGCGACGCCCGAGGACGGCGATGACGATGAAGATGATGACGACGACGAGGACGACGACACCTCCGGTGACGATGCCGCCGCGGCCGGCCGCGGAGGCGTTGCGTGACCGGTCCGGTCGTCATCATCGAGCCCTCACCCGATACGCCGCTCGTGTGGTTCGACATCGCGATCCGCGGCGGCGCCGCTGCCGACCCGCGTGGCGTCGAGGGACTGCATCGCCATGCTGCGCTGCTCGCGCGTCGCGGTGCGGGACGCCGCGATCGCGCGGAGCTCGACGAGACCCTCGACAACCTCGGCGCTGCGCTCGAGGTCGGGATCTCGCGCGACGCGCTGTCGCTGTCGGGGCTCGCGCTGTCGCGGCACCTCGATGCGGTGATCGATCTCGCGGCCGACATCCTCGCCGACCCACGGTTCGACGAGGCCGAGCACGCGCGGCTCCTCCGCGAGACGCCGCAGGTCCTCGACGAGATCCGCGATGACGACAGCGCACTCGCGACTCGCTGGTTCGACTGGCTGTGCTGTCCCGGTCACGCATACGGCCGGACCTCGCTGGGCACCGAGGGCTCGCTCGCGCGGATCGAGCGGTCCGCCGCGATCGACCTGTGGCGCCGTGAGGTCGTCGCCGACAACCTCGTGATCGGGCTCGCCGGCGATGTCGACGAGCCGACTGCCGCCCGGATCGTGGCACGCCTCGTCGCGCGGCTGCCTGCCGGCGCACGTCCGGCCTCGACCACGATGTACGAGCCCGCGGTCGCCGGCCCGATCGCGACGCCGGTCACGCCCGGGCGCCGGGTGATCCTCGTCGACAAGTCGGATCGCACGCAGGCGCAGCTGCGGGTCGGGCACCTCTCGATCCGCTACGGCGACGACGACACCGCGGCGCTCGCGATCGGCGAGGCCGTGCTCGGCGGGATGTTCAGCTCGCGGCTCATGCAGGAGATCCGGGTCAAGCGCGGCTGGAGCTATGGCGCCGGCTGCGCGCTCCGGCGATCGCGCCTGCCCCACTGGTTCGAGGTCTGGATGGCCGCGGGCATCGAGGTCGCCGGCCCGGCGATCGCGCTGACGCTCGAGCTGCTCGCGGACTACGCGGCGAACGGCCCGACGGATGACGAGGTCGACTTCGCACGCGATTACCTCGTCGGCTCGATGCCATTCCACGTCGCGACCGCGCGGCAGCGCATGCAACTTGCCGTGCGCGATGCCGTGTTCGATCTGCCGCCGGACTACACCGCGAAGCTGCCGGTCGCGCTCGCCGCTCTCACGCCCGCCGATGTCCGCGCCGCGTGTGCACGGTGTCTGAGCCCGGCATCGGCGGTGATCGTAGCGGTCACCACCGCCGAGCAGGCGCAGGCGTCGCTCGAGGCGGCGGGCGCGGGCACGCTGACCGTCGTCGATCACGACGAGTACTGACCGCTCGATCGATCTCGGCGCATGCGATGGCGTAGTGCGCTATCGTCGGCGGATGTCGCAACGATCGTGGGTGGCGGTCGCGCTGATGTTCGCCGCCGGCGCTGGTGCCGCCTGCAAGAAGGACGCGTCTGGCCCGGCCGGGGAAGGCTCCGCGACCGCGGTCGTCAAGGAAGGGCCCGAGGGAACCGTCGCCGGGGGCAGTGGCTCTGCCGTCGCAGTCGCCGCGGCCCCGATCGATCCGTGGGCAGGGCCGCCACCGGGCTCGGACACCACGCTCGGCGCTGACTGCGGTCCGAAGCTCAACAAGATCGATCCCTGGGCAGGCTCGCCGACGCCGCCACCGAAGCTCGACACCAAGGTCGATGTCTCGATGATCGAGAAGCCGATCGCCGACAAGGTTCAGCTCAAGGACTTCGGTGGCGTGACGGCGAGCGGCTTCCGGGTCACCTACAACCCGTCGCGCCACAAGAACCACGAGGAGTACCGGGCGCTGTTCCAGTCGAACAAGATGTTCGACGAGGTCGCCGAGGGACTGAACCGCACCGTGCGCCTGCCCAAGGCCGTCGAGATCAACACGGTCTCGTGCAACACGATCAACGCCTTCTACGACCCGCTGAGCCGCCGGATCATCGTCTGCTACGAGCTGCTCGACTACTTCGTCGGCATCTTCAAGCCCGAGGCGAAGAGCGAGGCCGAGCTCGGCAATGCGGTGATGGGCGCGACGATGTTCGGGTTCTTCCACGAGGTCGGCCACGGCCTGATCGATCTCCTCGAGCTGCCGGCGGTCGGGCGCGAGGAGGACTCGGTCGATCAGCTCGCGACGCTGATCCTGATCGCGAGTGGTGACGAGGGCGTCTCGCAGGCGCTCGCGGGCGCGTACTGGTTCCAGCTGCAGTCCAAGGGCACGCACACGACGCCGTTCTGGGACGAGCACGCGTTCGACCAGCAGCGCTTCTACAACATCACGTGCCTGATCTTCGGGTCCGATCCGAAGAAGCACGCCGACTTCATCAAGTCCGGCACGCTGCCCATGGAGCGCGCGATGCGGTGTCCCGACGAGTACGCCAAGATCAAGAAGGCGTGGGAGAAGCTGCTCCAGCCACACCTGACGAACGGCGCGGCGCTCAACATGAACTACAAGCCGAACGTGCCGGTCGCCGAGGCGCCGAAGACGACGAAGGACGATCCGTGGACCGGCGATCCCTCGAAGCCGGTCGCCGGCGAGCCCACCCCGCCTGCCCCGCCGACGCCGGTCGCGAACACGATCACGTGCGAGCAGGTCGCCGAGAAGGCTGCGCAGCTGATCGGTGCCGAGGCCGAGGCCCGCGCACGCAGCATGTCGGCGGACGCGCGCGCGGACCTCAAGACCAAGATGGAAGTCGAGCTGCCCGCGGCGATCGAGAAGATCATTTTGGAATGCGCGAAGGCGAGCTGGACCGACATGTCGCGCCGGTGCGTGCTCGAAGCCAAGACGCTCGCGCAGGCGTCGAAGTGTCAGTGACGCGGCAGTGAGCTAGAGCCCGCCGGACAGCGCGTCGACGTCGCCGAGGCACCCGGCATCGAACAAGATCGTGTTCGCGCTGAGCACGTACTGCGTCGCGAACGCGGCCATGTCGCTCGCGCCTTCGTTCTGCCAGTACATGACACAGCTGTCGTTCGTGCAGTGCGCGCCGTGCGGGCCATCCTGGTGCGCCGAGGTCAGCGCGACGCCGTTGTTGACGAGCCCGATCGCGTGGCCGAGCTCGTGGACCAGCGTCGACTGCTCGACGAACCGCTGGATGTTGCCGATCGCCGAGGACGACGCGATCACGTCCTTGAACATCGCGATCACGCCGGTGCTGCCGAGCGAGACGCCGAGCACGCCGGCCTTCGGGCCGACGTCATCGGTGAACCGCCCGCTGACGAACACCACGTAGTACGTCTTGAGCCCGGGCACGTCGTGCTGCGAGCGGTGCGCGGCCGCGATCGCGAGGATATCGGCGACCGTCACCTGCTCGTCGGGAATCGCGCCGATGTCCTCCATGTTCGCGGTCGTCCGCGGGATGCCGAGCATCTTCTTGCCGGCGAACAGCCGGTTGATGTTCGCGTGCGACAGATCGAAGGTGTCGCCAAAGCCGGGCATCGGCCCCGTGTACGGCGCCTCGCCGGTCTCGTAGTCGATCTCGACCGAGACCCGCAGGACACTCGGATCGAAGACCGAGCCACTTGCCGTGCCATCGCCGGGTGGTGCCGCATCGATCGGCGCGTCGTCGCCGCCGCCGCCACCGGAGTTGCCCCCGAAGTTGCACGCGCCGAGCAGCGCGGCGATCGCGGCGCCGTGCGTGACCTTCACGGTCCTCCCGTCAGCGCGTCGACGTCCCCGAGGCATGCGCCGTCGAACAGGATCGTGTTGCCCGCGAGGACATATTTCTGCGCGAACGCGGCAGCATCGCTCGCCCCTTCGTTGAGGTAGTACATGACGCAGGCGTCGTTGGTGCAGTGCGCGCCGTGCTCGGTGTCCTTGTGGTCGACCGTCGGTTCGACGCCGTTGCCGACGAGGCCGATCGCGTGCCCGAGCTCGTGCACGAGCGTCGATTGCTCGACGAAGCGCACGACGTTCGGGAACGCCGGCACGCTCGTCGTCCGGATCACGTCCTTGAACATCGCGATCACGCCCGTGCCGCCGAGCGACACCCCGAGCACCGTGGGGCGCACGCCGCCGCCATCGGCGAAGTGCCCGCCGACGAACAGCACGTAGTACGATTTTCCGCCGGTGCCGTCCCGCAGATCGCGGTGCGCGTTTGATAGGGCAAGCAAGTCGGCGCTCGTGAGCTCCTCGTCGGCGACCGCGCCGATGTTCTCCATCGCGCCGACCACGCGCGGGATCGTCAGCTGCTTCTTGCCGGCGAAGACGCGGTCGATGTTCGTGACCGTGACATCCATCGTGTCACCGAAGCCGAGGATCGGCCCGGTGAACGGCTCCTGGCCGTCCTCGAAGTCGATCTCGATCACCACGCGCGTCACGCTCGGATCGAACACCGTCGCGGGATCCGGCGTGTCATCGCCGCCTCCACCACCACCGCCGCCCGGCGAGCCGCAGGCCGCGAGCATCGCCACGACCGCGAGGATCCGGTACATCACCACGAGTGTAGTCGCTCGCGCCGCCGCGAACGTTGTCCCGTCGCACATCGCCGGTCAGGCGACCGTGAGCCCGGGGGCGCCGGGCGCGCTCAGGGCGTGCAGGTGTAGACGCTGTTCTTGCCGCCGAACCCGTCATCGATCTGGTTCGGGTTCGCCGGATCGGTGATCCAGCTCGAGCTGTCGACGATGAACTTGTAGTGGTACGAGCCGGCATCGAACATCCGCGTCCCCATCCACACCCCGTCGCCATCCTTCGCGAGCTCGACCGCGCCTGCACCCGGGTTGCCCGCCCAGCTCACGAAGTCGCCCGTCAACCACACCGAGCTCGCGGTCGCGAAGTTGTCGAGTCGGAAGGCTTTAGCGCACGCCGTCGCCGCATCCGTCGCCGCATCCGCCGCCGCGCCATCGAGCTTTGGTCCGCCGTCGGTGGCCGGCTCGTCATCGCCCTTGTCCCAGCCCGGAGGACGGCAGGCACCGAACACGAGCAGCACCAGGATCGCGAGACGCATCCCCACCCCCAGTTCAAGCCACGTGCCTGGCCAGGGATCGGGGACGGTCTCCATTAACTCAACTTCGACACCGGACGGAGACGCGATCTCGCGAAGTTACAGATCGATAGTTGAGTTAGTGGAGACCGTCCCCGATCCGCGTTTCGAATGGCAGCGTGGGGTTCGGGCGGGCATGTTTCGTTTCGCAACCGAGGCGGGTTCGCTCGCGTAGGTGCGTGATCCTGCTGGCGTGATCGCGGATCAATCGCGGCGCGCCGTGGGCATGGATCGTGGAGTCGCCCGGGCCGTGACGTCTCGCCTGATCCCCGCTCTCGCGCTGGCCGCCGTGGCCCTCGCTGCTCGTCCCGCACAGGCGATCGAGCCGGTGCCGTCGTTCCGCTACCTCGTGACCGGGAATGGCTTCGGCTTCCAGGTGTTCGACGCGAGCGCGAATGCGGTGAAGCAGTACCTCGAGCGACCGTACCGCTACATCCGAGCGAACGCGTCGAACCCCGATGGCGAGGGCATCGTCCGCCGCAACCTCGCGTTCGATACGTACTTCGGCGCGAAGGTCGGGACGCAGGCGCAGTGGTTCGGGGGCCGCGCGCCGACCGAAGTTGGCTACGTCGCCGAGTCGAACATGATCCGATCGGTCGTGACGGTCGGCAGCGTGATGACCGAGACGTTCTACGTCTCGCCGTTCGGCTACAGCGGCAACGCGATGGTGATGCTGCTCAAGGTCACGAACAATGGCAGCAGCGCGCAGCCGGTGACGGCTTATTCGATCCACAACTTCAAGCTCGGCTCGGCGCCGAACCCCGACGAGCCTGGCGCGAACAGCGAGGCGATCGCGTACGACGCGGCGTCGGCGACCGCGACCGAGACCGGCCCCGGTGGTGGCGTGATCGTCTATGCGCCGATCGGCGGCGCCGACGTCTCGAGCTGCGCGGACACCGTGCACGCATCGATCACGGCGGGCAACGGGATCACGGCGCAGCCGGCCTGTTCAGGCACCGACAAGAAGAACGCGTTCGCGAAGGACCTCGGCAGCGTCGGCGCGGGCGAGAGCAAGTGGTGGGGCGTCGCCGTGCTGTTCGATGCGGACGGCAATGCCGCCGCGACCCGCACGGCGTGGTCGACGTGGCTCGCCGGCCGCACCGCCGACCGCATCCACACCGACGTGCTCGCCGAGTTCGACGCCTGGCGCAAGCCGCCGGTCAGCGGGCTGTCGCCGGCCGAGACCAAGATCTGGCGGCAGTCCGAGACCGTGTTGCGGATGTCGCAGATCCTCGAGAGCTACCAGCTGACCCCGCGGCGCAAGAACCACGGGATGGTGCTCGCGAGCTTGCCGCCCGGCGGCTGGCACACCGGCTGGGTGCGCGACGCGATCTACGGGCTCGTCGCGATGGCGCGCACCGGTCACCACGACATGGCGAAGTGGGGCCTCGACTTCTTCCTCAACGCCGACGCCGGCAAGTACAGCTCGTATCTCAACGACGTGCCGTACCGGATCAGCACCGTCCGCTACTTTGGCGACGGCGAGGAGGAGGCCGACTACTCCGGGAAACCAACCCGCAACATCGAGATCGACGGCTGGGGCCTCTTCCTGTGGGGCGCACGAACGTACGTCGATCAGGCGAACGACGTCGCGTGGCTGTCGGCGATGACCCAGAAGGGCGACACGGTCTACGACGCGATCCGTGAGGGCGTCGCCGAGCCGCTCGCGAAGAACATGGAACCGACCGGCATGGCGATCGCCGATGCCTCGATCTGGGAGGTCCACTGGGGCAACCGCGAGCACTTCCTGTACACGACGGCGACCGCTGCACGCGGCTTCTGCGACATGGCGACGCTCGCCCGCCGTGCCGGCCGCACCGAGGACATCGAACGCTATCGCGAGCTCTCGAAGAAGGCGACCGACGCGATCAAGACGCACTTCATCGACTCGAACCGCGTGCTCGCCGGCTCGCTCGAGCGGCTCGCGCAGGGCACCAACTACCGCGACGGCTCGACGATCGAGGCGATCACCTGGAACCTCGTCCCCGGTGACCACGCGATCGCCAAGGCGACGCTCGACTCGATGAGCTTCCTGCAGACTCCGGCCGGCGGTTACAAGCGCGTCGAGGGCTCGCAGGATCAGTACGACACCGACGAGTGGATCCTGATCGATCTGCGAGCGTCCTCGGCGTTTCGCCGCAACGGCAACGAGGCGAAGGCGAACCAGCTGCTCGACTGGGTCACCGGTCAGGCCTCCGTCAACTACGACCTGCTCCCCGAGCTCTACAACACCCGCACGTCGAGCGGCCAGATCGGCGCCTACTCGGGCTCGATCCCGATGGTCGGCTACGGCGCGGGCGCGTACCAGATGACGCTGCTCGATCGCGCCGGCCAGTTCGAGGGCAGCGATTGCGGTCAGTTCGATCCGGGCGACGACGCCGGTCCGGGCGGCGGCGGCGACGACGAGGACGACGGACTCGGCCGCTCGGGTGTCGCCTGCGCGTGTGCCGGCGGCTCCGCCTCACCGGAGTCCGCGCTGCTGTTCGTGATCGTCGGCGCGCTCGTGCTGCGGCGCCGCCGCGGCAAGGATCTGCGCTCGTGATCCGCTCGTCGCACTGTGCGCTCGTCGCGCTCGTGATCGCGGGCTCGGCCTGCAAGAAGCCAGACGGTCCCGAGGTCGCGTTCCTGCTGTCGACGCTGCAGGAGCAGCGCTACGAGAAGGACGTGAAGTACTTCGAGGCGCGCGCCGAGGAGCTCGGCATCAGCGTCGTCACGCTCGCGGCCGACAACGAGACCGCGACCCAGCTCGCCCAGGTCGAGGACGTGCTGGCGCGGGGCGCGAAGGTCCTCGTCATCCAGCCGACCGACAACCAGGCTGCATCGGCGTACGTCCGGATCGCCCACGAGAATGGCGCCAAGGTCGTCGCTTACGATCGCGCGATCGTGTCGGCGGATCTCGACTACTACGTCTCGCACGATAGCTACCGCGTCGGCGTGCTGCAGGCCGAGGCCGCGCTCGCGGCGACCGGCGGCAAGGGCAACTACGTCCTGCTCGCCGGCCACCCCGGTCAGGCGATCCCGTCCTCGGGAGTGAATCCCGAGGACTCCATGTCGGGCCCGTCCTCGGGAGTGAATCCCGAGGACTCCATGTTCGGCGCCGCCGAGATCACGCGCGGCTACCAGCAGACGCTCGCGCCGTACATCGCGCGCGGCGACGTCAAGGTCGTCGTCGAGCAGAGCCATGCCGCGTGGTCATCCGACGAGGCGCAACGCACCGTCGAGGACGCGCTGGCCCGCACCGGCCGCAAGCTCGACGCGATCCTCGCGAACAACTCCGGCCTCGCACGTGGCGCGGTCCAGGCGGTCATGGCGGCCGGGCTGTCAAACGTCTTCATCGCCGGCGCCGATGCCGACGCCGCGAACATCAACTTCGTGTGCCAGGGCAAGCAGACGATCGAGATCCTCAAGGACATCCAGCCGCTCGCGCAGACCGCGGCCGAGGTCGCGAAGAGCCTCGTCGACGGTCACGCCCCGAAGCGCGGCAGCGCCACGGTCATGCTCGGCGGTGGTGACGTGCCGGTCGCGGCGGTCCGCGTCGACGTCGTCACGCCCGAGACCGTCAAGCCGCTGCTCGTCGACTCCGGTTTCCTCACCGCGGGCGAGCTACCCGCCTGCGCCAACCGGCTTGCTCTCGCGAAGTAACGAGGTCCCATGTCCAAGACGATCACCTTCACGCTCGCGCTGCTCGCTACCGCCGAGTTCGCGATCGCGCAGCCTGCCCCGCCGGTTGCGCCTGCAGCAGACACCACCGAGCCCGCGCCTGCACCAGCAGACGACGCGGTCGTCGTCGACGACAAGCCGAAGCATCGCGCGACGGCAGCGATCGAGCCGCTGACGACATCCGAGACGGTCGTCACCGCCGAGGCGAAAGTAGCCGGCGTCGGTCCCGCCGTCGACGTCGGACCGGTCCGCTTCGAGCTTCACGGCTACGCGCGCATGCCGCTCGCCGCGCAGGGCACGCCGCGCGAGCCGTTCCTCGTCGACAACGACTACTACCTCTCGGGCTTCGCGTACACGCGCCTCTACGAGCCGGACTGGTCCGAGCTGTTCTTCAGTGCGCACAGCGGAAACTACAAGGCCGAGTTCGGCATCTTCGCGTCGCTCTACTCCGATTACGCTTCGGCGCGCCTCGAGAACCAGCTCGGCATCGCGCAGGCGAGCGTCACCGCGAAGAAGTTCCTCGATCACGATCCGCTCTCGGTCCAGCTCGGCGTGTTCTGGGATCGCTTCGGCTACATGGAGCCGTACGACACCTACGTGTTCGGCCGCACGCATCAGGGTGGCCTCAAGATCATGTACGAGCTGCCCGGCGGCGGCCGCGTGCAGACCGGCATCGGCATGCACCAGGCGCAGCTCCAGCAGAACCTCGGCCTCACGCCGATCGCGCATATCGCCGCGAGCTATCCGATCGATCGCCTGCAGCTCGGCACCTACGTGCTCCGCACATGGACGCGCGATACCCGCCAGCTCTCGCCGATCCAGGACGGCACGATGTGGGTCTCCGGCGTCGACGGCCGCTACCAGCTCCCGAAGGAGCTCGGTACCGCATACCTCGCGCTGTCGATGATGGACATGAAGAAGGTCCTCTACCTCGCGCCCGCGCTCGAGGTCATGCACTCGACGGGTGGCCGCGGGCTCACCGAGAACTTCCTCGGCCTCGACGCCAGCGAGGACGGCACCGGCCGGATGTACACGGTTGCCACCGATGTGCCCCTGATGCTCACGGACCGCATCGGCGCCCGCGCGTTTGGCATGGCCACCTGGGTCCGCTCGCCGCAGGTCGACGAGATGGATCCGTTGCTCAACCGCGACCGCCGCCTGTACCTCAAGTGGGGCGTCGAGCCGAGCTACAAGCTCCTGGAGCGGCTGCGGGTCTCGGCGCGCTACGACCGCGTCATCCTCGACGTGTACGACTCGGAGAACAGCTTTCGCGTGCTGTCGCCGCGGGTAACCTTCCCGCTCGACAAGTGGGGCGAGATCTTTTTCATGTACTCGCACTACTGGTACGGCGACAAGGTGCACCTCCGCGCCGGCCAGGTTCCGCTCGAGACCGAGCCAGATGCCGACGTCTTCAAGCTCCAGGCCCAGGTCGTCTGGTAGGCTAGATCCAGGGTCGGGCTCCGCGGGTTGCGGGCGGCACCCTGGAGCTTCCATGGCAGGTGTCAGACTCTTCGTCTCGGGGCTCAGCGACGTCGGACGTGCGCGAGAGACCAACGAGGACGCGTTCGAGATCACCGATCTCGAGAACGGCCAGGCGATCGACGCCGATCGAGTCGCGCGCTACATCGACGTCGCCGATCACGGCGTGCTGCTCGCGCTCTCGGATGGCATGGGAGGCCGGCAGGCCGGCGAGGTCGCGAGCGCGCTCGTGCTGGAGTCGCTGCGCACCGCGCTCTCGGATCCCGAGCAGAAGTCGGTCAAGGACAAGCTCGAGGACGCGGTGCTGCGCGCGAATCGCGCCGTGCTCAACACGGCAAAGATCGCGCAGAACCACGGGATGGCCGCGACGCTGACCGCGGTCCTCGTCCACGGCACCGAGGCGTACATCACCGAGGTCGGCGACTCGCGCGCGTATCTGCTCCGCGAGGGTCGGCTTCGCCAGATCACGCGCGACCAGAGCCTCGTGCAGCTCATGGTCGACAGCGGCGCGATGACGCCCGCCGAGGCGAAGCGATCGCCGAACCGCAACGTGGTCCTCCAGGCCGTTGGCCTCAAGAACGAGCTGCGCGTCGCGATCGCACGTCTCGCGCTGCGCGCGAAGGATCGCTTCCTGCTCTGCAGCGACGGCGTGACGAACCTGGTCTCCGATGGCGAGCTGCGCGACATCATGACCGACAGCGATCCGCGCATGGCGTGCGAGACGATGATCGCCCTCGCGAACGAGCGAGGCGGCGACGACAACGAGACCGCGATCGTCGCGGACGTCAGTGGCGATGCGCTCGCGATCGCCGACGAGTTCGAGTCCGTTACCTCGACGTACGAAGTGCTGCAGGCCTACGACGCGATGAAGCGCCGCTGAGAGCCGACGCGGCGCGCGCCGAAACAGGGTCGCGGCCCGCGGCATTTGACTGCCACGAGCCGCATACAGGGGACGCGCGTGGTTACGCGCGGCGTCGGCGCAGGAGCCCGACGAGCCCGAGCACCAGCAGCAGACCCGCCGAGCCACCGCTCGTGCTGCAGCCGCCGGTCACATCGTTCGACACCTCGCCGCCACCGCCACCGCCACCACCGCCGCCGCCGCTCGCGGACACCGTGACGGTGATCTGCTGCTCGGCGGTGAGGCCCGCGATATCCGTCGCGAGGATCTTGAGGCTGTGCGAGCCACCCGCCAGGCTCGTCACCTCGAACAGCCACGGCGGTGCCGTGAGCGGCGTGCCGTACGGCGCGCCGTCGATGAAGAGCTCGGCCTTCGCGAGGTTCGTGTCGACCACCGACGCCTCGACGTCGAACGTCGGCGGCACCGTGGCGCCGTTCGCCGGCCGCGTCAGCATCGTCATCGGCGCGGTGTTGACGATCGGCGGGCCGTAGACCATCGACACGCCCGTCTGATCCTTCGCGCTGAGCGCGAGCGTGTTGTTCGGCGAGCCGCACTGCGGGTAGTGCATCGTCGAGACCTGGTCGTACTCGGTGAGCAGGCGGTATTGCTGATCCTCGAGGCAGCCCTGCGTCGCCTGGTTCGGGCGCGCGATGTGCTCGTGGCGGAAGCCGAGCGCGTGACCGAGCTCGTGGACCAGGATGTTGGTCAGCGGAATGTTTCCGGTCCGTGCGGGATCGAACGACCCGGCCTCGATGAGCACGTTGCGCTCGACGCGCGGGCTATCCGGGAAGAACGCGCGCGCGAGGTACGGCGAGCCGGCGGGTGCGGCGTTGACGTCGAACAGGACGTTCGGGTTGGCGGACGTGCAGTTCGCATCCTGCGCCGCGACGTGGATGAACTTGATGTTCGCGAACTTCTCCCAGCCGCCGGAGGTCGCCGCGATCATGCCGTCGACGACCTTCTGGCGATTGCCGCCGAAGCCGGCACCGATGCAGTAGGTCAGGTTGATCTTCTGGGTGTCGCTCCACTTGATGTCGACGCCGTTGACTCGATAGATCGACAGCGCGCCTTGCTGGTACATCGCCCAGTGGTCGAACAGCTTGGCCTCGTCGTGGATCACGACGTCCCAATCGAGGACGTAGCCACCAGTGCCGGGCTCGCGCGCGAGCTGGGCCTTGAACTCCTCGAAGGTCTCGCCCTGGTTGGTTCCCAGGTCCGGCTGCTCGGTGATGCAGCCCCCGAGGCCAGCAACGAGGCCAGCGCCAGCAAGCGTCGCGAGGAGCGGCTTGGTCATGGCTCCCCGGGGTTACACGGTTCGGGCCAGCTCCTGGCCCGACTCCGGCCGTGTGTTCCCGAGGACTTACCGCTGTAGGGCTGGGGCTACAACCGTCGATCCGCAGGACTCCCCCACCTTGGTCACGCTGATCCCGGCGCGCCGCGCAGCGTCATCGCCCGCGATGCAGGCCGCTACTCGGGATCGCGCGACGCGTCCTGATCGGCGGGCGCGACCTCGTCCGTGTTCGGTCGCGCGACAACCTCGACCCCACGCAGGTGCGCCGGTGCGTTCTTGAGCTCGTCGGCGGTCATCATCGCGACCTCGAGCTGACCGAGACGCTCGATCTCGGAGAGCGCGTTGAAGCCGCCGATGAACTTCCCGCGGAGGTAGACGTACGGGACCGTGTTCTGCCGGGTCTCCGCTGCGAGCTTCGGCGCCTTCGACTCGTGCTCGGGCTCCTCGAGATCGACCCAGTCGAAGTCGACCTTGTGGCGCTCGAGCAGCGTGATCGCGCGACCGCTCCACGGGCAGCTCTTCTTGCCGAAGATCTGCGCCTTGACCTCGGGGTCGCCGAACGCATTGCCCGACGAGCCGGCCGGCTTCTTCGTCGTCGTGACCGTCGATGCGACCGCCGCGACCTTGTCTGCCTTGACCTGCGCCTTGTGCACGACCTCGTCACGCGACTCGTAGTCACGGCCGAGCAGCTTTGCGAGCCGCTTGCGGGCGGTCACGTAGCGCGGATCGGTCGCGACCTTCTCCTGGAGATAGTCGCGAACCTCGCCACCGATCTCGTCGGCGCGGTTCAGCGCGGCGAACAGCTTCTCGGTCGCCTGGGACGTCCACTTCTTCTGAGCCTCGGCCATGGGCGCCTCCATACCATGTCCCGGCGGCGGCGCATCGCGCTCAGCGAGCCACGACGGCGTCCCAGCAGGCCGCCTCGGCCGCGCGCATCGCAGCATCGTCGAGCGTGATCCGCCCCTCGATGTGAGCCCGAAACATCCCGTTGAAGGCACCGAACACCAGCTCCATCAGCAGCATCGGCTCCATGGCCTTGAGGACGCCCTTGGCCTGCGCCGCCGTGACGAAGCCGACGCCGAACTGCTTGAGCCCACCGTCGAGCGCGAGGCTCTCGGCGTCGAGATACGACCGGTGGTGGTGAAGCTCGAGGAAGGCGAACGCCTCGGGATTGGCGAGCGCGAACCGCGCCATCTGCTCCCAGATCGTGCGGAACTGCTCGCGGGGCGGCGCGGTGGCCGGAAACGCCGTGTAGATGGTCTTCGCGATCGCTTCCTTCCAGCGCCGGAACAACACGTTGACGAGCGCCTCCTTGCTCGTGAAGTAGTGGTAGATGGTCCCGGCCGCGACACCGGCGCGGTCGGCGACGATCGGCACCGCGGTGCCGTGAAATCCACGCTCGACGAACAGCGCGAGCGCGGCCTCGAGGATCGCGTCCTGTTTGTTGTCGAGCTGGCGACGACCGCGACGTGACCTGGTGGTGCGTGCGGCCGGCATTCCCGAATGAATATTCGGTCAGTTTCGCGAAGTTGTCCAGTTCCTTGGTTTTTCCCTTGAAAACTGGATCGGGCGCCTGCTAAGTACCCGCTCATGAGTTGCCGAATGAACGTTCATTCTATCATGCTGGCCACCGCCCTGGGGCTCGCCAGCGGCTGCGCGGCAGACCCCAAATCGCCAGGCGATCTCGAGACCCGGCTCGCGGTCCCCGTCGAGCTCGCGATCGGAGCCGACGCGTCCCTCGGCGTGACCGTGGTCGACACCAAGGACGAGGTCGTGTCGAGCGTGGTCCCGCGGATCGAGCGCGGCCAGCTGACGATCGATGCCACCACGGGCCGCCTGCGCGTGCTCGCCTTCACGCTCGAGCTCGCCGATCTCGAGGTCGCGGCCGACCTCACCGGCCTCGCGACGCCGCTCCGGTTCGTCGATGTCACGGTCTCGATGCCCGATGCGCCGGCCGCGATCACCGAGTGGTCCGAGGCCGGGGCAGTCGCCGTCTTCGAGCAGCGCCTGCAGCTCGACTGGTCGCTCGCCGGTCCACGCGGCCCCTCCCCGCTCGCCGCGCAGCTCGTTCGCGTAGCGCTCACGCTCGCGATCGAGACGGCCGACGACGGCGCGCTGCACGCGTCGCTGCACGCTGCGAAGCCCGGCGCGGTCTGGCACTTCGGCGAGCTCTCGCTGCGCGACCTCGACATCACCGTCGCCGGCTCCAGCACCACCGACCAGCCTTGAACCCTCCCCTCCCCACACCACTCAGCCACGGAGCCACCATGAAGAAGATCTTGATCAGCATCGCGCTCGCCACCCTCGTAGTCGGTTGCGATCACCCGCCAACGCCGCAGGAGGTCGCCGACGTGTTCCTCGCGAAGTACGCCGACGTGCTCGTCGTCGGCGAGCTCGAGCCCGGGCCGCCCCCGCTCGCGACGCCGCGCACGGTGCTGCTGATCACCGGCGTCACGATCCCCGCGAAGTGGTTCGACCCGATCAAGGCACGGCTTGTCCGCGACGGGTTTCGGCCCGTGGTCTACGAGCCGCCGGACCTCCTCAGCGGCGATCTGTTCCAGGCCTCGCACGATCTCGCGGCGGTCGTCGCGCAGATCCGCGCGCAGACCGGCGAGCAGAAGATCGACATCCTCGCCGAGTGCACGGGCGGGCTGATCGCGCGCCACTACATCCAGTCGCTCGGCGGCGCGCCGTACGTCTCGCGGCTCGTGACCTTCGTGTCACCCCAGCGCGGCATCGCGAAGGCGCCGCTCGCTGCGAGCATCGCGAAGTGGCCCGCGCTCTACGACCTGTCGCCGGGCAGCGCGTTCCTGAACGCGGTCAACAGCGCGCCGCTACCGGCGAGCGTCCCCGTCACCTCGATCTACACGTGCAGCGACGAGTACATCCAGCCGTTCACCACGTCGATCATCCCCGGCGCGACCAACATCGGCTTGTGCAACAAGTTCGTCGGTCACTTCCAGACCTTCTACGATCCGGAGATCTACCTGATCATGCACGCCGCGCTCGTGAAGGGTGACGTGGTGCCCGATCCAGATCCGCCGGCCGACGACCCCGCGAGCGGTGACGTGGAAGTTGCCACCGACGACGACGGCGGTGGCTGCAATACCGGCGGCGCCGATGCCGGTGGCGGAGCGCTGCTCGCGCTCGCGGCGCTGCTCGTGACGCGGACTCGCAAGCGGAGCGCGCGATGAGGACGCCGATGATCTGCGCGACCACGTGCCTCGCGCTCGGTGCGTGCGCCACGGACGCCACGGATCCTGGCGAGGATCCCCGAGCTGGCACCGGCGTGCATCACTACGTCGCGCGGAGCGATGGCTACGTGAGGTTCGATGTCCGCCACGTCGAGGCCGGCCGGGCGCGCCTCCGCGTCTTCGTGGCGGACGCGGAGCTGCCGATCGCGTCGTTCATCCATCCCGAGGAGCGCGCCGAGCTCCGGGGCTACGTGGCTACCGCCGCGGGTGTCGACTATCGCTTCGAGGTCACGCGAGAGAACGGAGACCCGCTCGCGTACGAACCGTTGCTCGTGTACGCGCCGATCATCGACCTGTACGAGCCGAACGATCGGCCGGAGACCGCCGCGGTGATGACGATCCAGATCTTTGCGCACCTCTTCGCCGGCATCCGCACGCTCGATGAGCCATCGCCCGAGCTCGCGGACTGGTATGCGGTCGACGTGACGACGTCGCAGCTCGACGTCCGGCTCGACGATGTACCTTCGAACCTCCGCGCGTCGCTCGAGGTGTACGCCGCGAGCGACCCGACCCGGCCGCTTGGCGTCGACCGCGGCATCGAGAACGGCGAGGCGCTGCGCCTGACGGTCCCGACCACGCCCGGCCGCTACCTCGTGCAGGTCTCCGCGGACTTCACCACCGCCGCAGTCACCGGCTTTGCCACGGTGCCCGACAACTTCGTGCACCCATACACGCTGTGGGTCAATCAATAGCGCTCGACGGCAGCGCCGGTCCCGTCGCGTCGCCCGTCGCGCTCACTTCGTGCCGCTCACCTGGTGACGCTCAGGCGCCGAAGACCTTCTTCTTGAGCTCGCCGGAGGTCAGCATGTTGGTCAGCTCGGTGCGACCGCCGATCGCCTCGCCGGCGATGAACACGAGCGGCAAGCGGTGGCCGTTGCTGTCGCGCCGCACGGCCATCTGCGCGGCGGGGTCTTCCTGAATGTTGCTGACCTTGTACGGGATGCCGGCACCGTCGAGGATCTCGGTCAACTTCGTCGCGTCGCGCCGGGTCTTGTCCATGTGATAGACGATGACCGGCGCGGCCTCCTGCTGGCTCGGGATCGCCGAGGCGGTCACCGGCGTTTGGACGTCACCGCGCGCGTCGAACGCCCGCCGATCCGCGAGCTCGCTCTGATCGGCGAGTGGACGGCCGAGCGCCTCGTTCGCCTTGCGCGCGAGCTCGCCGGCCTTGCCTGGCAACTTCGTCAGGCCCGCGTGTGCACGCGCGCGGACCGAGTCGAGTCGTGACCAGTCGAGCTTCATGCGCCGCGTGTACCACCGAGGAGCGGCGTTGTCCAAACCGCTCCGGACTCATCACCGTACGCTCGCTAGCGTGGCCCGCGGTACTGGATCCTGACCCGCGCGCAGATCAAGGCGGCCCGTGTCGCCATCGCCGCCGACGATAACGCGCGATGTTCAACCGGGCAGGCCGCGTGTACGATCGACCGTTGTCCGTGTCCAGGCTGTCATCGATCGGCACGCTGCTGCTGCTCGCGGCCTGCGACCAGATCCTCAACCTGCAGCCGCGCGACGACGAGCCGCGAGACGCGCCGGGCGGCGACGCGCTCGACGCGAGCGACCTGGTTTGCCATGGCACCGGACTCCTCGAGGTCTGCCTCGCGCCGCCCACGATCGGCACCCTGACGCTCGCCGGAAACGTCGACACCACCGTCGGCAACGGCTGCATCGCGGTACCACAACCCGGCGGGCTCGAGCTATGCGTGCGGCACGCGGAGACGATCGAGATCAACGACGGCATTCGGGTGACCGGTTCGCGGCCGCTCGTGCTGGTCGCGACCAGGACGATCACGATCACCAGCATGCTCGACGTCTCGAGCACGAACCTCGGCCGCGTCGGCGCGGGCGCAGCTGACGACTGCGTCAGCGGAGACGACGGTGCGAACGGCACGAGCAACGCCGCCGGCGGCGCCGGTGGCTCGTTCGCATTCCAGGGCGGCGGTGGTGGCACGACCAGCAGCGTGAGCGGCGGCGCGCCGGGGCCCGAGCTCCTGCTCGTCACGGCGATCGGCGGCTGCCCGGGTGGACGCGGCGGTACCGCAGGTGCTGGCACCAACGCGCGCGGCGGTGCGGGTGGCGGCGCCGTGTACCTGATCGCCAGCAGCCGCATCGTCGTGACGGCCACAGGCTCGATCAACGCTTCAGGCGCGGGCGGCCAGGGTGGCGCCGCCGTGAACCATGGAGCGGGCGGTGGTGGTGCCGGCGGCCTGATCGGGCTCGATGCGCCGATGGTCGAGATCGTGGGCACCGCGACGGCGCGCGGCGGCGGTGGCGGCGGCGGGGGCGGCACCGGCGCTGGCGAGAATGGCGGCGATGTCACGGGCCCGTTCGGCCCGGTACGCGGTGGTGCCGCTCCAAGCGGCGGGTCGTTTGGCGGCGATGGTTGCGGCAGGGGGATCGGTGGCCAGCCTGGCCCGACGACAAATCGCGGCGCCGGCGGTGGTGGCGGTGGCTGCGGGTTCATCCGCATCTACGGCGAACGCGTGATCAGCGGCACGACGAACCCGCTGCCCACGCCCGCCTTGCCGTGACCGAGCACCGCAAGGGTCTGCTAGCCGGCGTCCTCGCCTATGCGCTGTGGGGCGGTGTAGCGGCGTACTGGAAGCTGCTCGCCGGCGTCGGCGCGATCGAGCTGATCGCACATCGCGCGCTGTGGGCCCTCGGCGCGTTCGCGCTGCTCGTCGCGCTCTCGGGGCAGCTGGCGCCACTCGGGCGGGCGCTCCGCGATCTTCGCGTGCTCGGCGTGATGACGCTCTCGGGCGCGCTGCTCGCGGTCAACTGGGGCATCTTCGTGTGGGCGACGATCAGCGGACACCTGCTCGACGCGTCCCTCGGCTACTTCATCAACCCGCTGATCTCGGTCGCGCTCGGCACGATCTTCCTCCGCGAGCGACTGTCGCGGCTCCAGTGGATCGCGATCGCGCTCGCGGCCGCCGGCGTGGCGATCCTCACGTGGCGCGCGGGTGGCGTGCCGTGGGTCGCGCTGATCCTCGCGTTCACGTTCGGCGCGTATGGTCTGGTGCGCAAGACCGCGCGGGTCGACGCGCTCGTCGGCTCGACGGTCGAGACCGTGTTGATGGTGCCGTTCGCGCTCGGTTATCTGTTGTGGATCGCCGATCGCGGCGCGCTCGGCCACGCCGACCTCGCGATGCACCTGCTGCTCGTCGGCACCGGCATCGTCACGGCCGTGCCGCTCGTGCTGTTCACGGTCGCCGCGCGGCGACTGCCGCTGTCGACCGTCGGCTTCCTCCAGTACCTCGCGCCGACCGGGCAGTTCTTGCTCGCCGCGATCGCGTTCGGCGAGCCGGTCTCGGTCGACCGCCTGCTCGCGTTCGTGGTCATCTGGACCGGCCTCGCGGTGTTCTCGTTCGATCTGTGGCGCCGGCGTCCAGCCGCCGCGCCCTGAATCACGGCTGTTGATCATCCGGATATGAAAAACCCGCGGGTACTTTCGTACCGCGCGGGTCATTCAGTCGACCGAATGATCAGTTAACGACGCGGAGGCTCTTGCGGCCCGCGGGGATCGGCGGCGCGGCCTGATCCTCGGGATCGACCTCGGGAGCCACCGAGACGACGCTCTGCTTCTTGTTCGTCCGCGCGGCAGCCTTGCGGGCGACGAGCAGGAGGTTCTCGTGCGCGATCGCGTGCTCCTTGTCGGCCTTGCCGGTGAGCGCGTTGACGACGACGTTCTTCAGGTAGCGCAGCTTGTTCTTGCGCGCGCCGACCTCGTAGACGAGGTCTGCGGTCGTGCAACCCGCGCGGTGCGGCGACTTGTGGAACGCGCTGTTGAGCGACGGGTGCTTCACGAGATACGCGCGCACCTCGTCCATCGTCATGCCGACCTCGGCGAGGGCCGCATCGACTTCCTTCTGGGCGAGCTGCTTGGCCTTGAACAGCTGCATCTGCACGCGGCTGTAGACGTTGACCGCGCCATCACCGTTCGTCTCGATCGGCAGGAAGATGCCCTGCGGATAGAGCTCGGTGATGAACGACTGGATGCCGTCCGAGACCGACGACGACGGCATGCACCCGAACGGCTTCACCGAGAGGGTCATGTTGACCTTCGAGTAAGCGACGTTCTGGATCAGCTTGCCGACCTCCATGTGGCCTTCGCCGCCGCGGAGGTTGTTGTCGTAGAACGAGTGCGAGATATCGGCGATCTTGTTCATGTCCGGCAGGTGGAAGTCTTCGAGACCCATCGCCTTCGCGAACGTGTGGAACAGCCCGCGGAGGACCTGCTCGCCGGCCCACATCGACGCGATGCGCTTGCGCACGTCGACACCCTTGAGGCTGAACTTGCTGCCGCCGTGCTCTTCCTTCGACTTGTCGACGCCCTTGAGGGCAGCGCGCTGCTTCGTGTCGAAGCGGCCCTGCCAGATCATGTAGAGCAGCCACGAGGTGACGATCTGGATGTCCGGCTCCGCGCCCTCGGCCTCGAGGAAGCGCTGCAGGCCGTAGTTGCCGTCGCCTTCGGTCGTCATCGCCCAGAACTCGCCGATGATGCCGACGCGCGGCTTCGGGCGGGTCTTGTCGACCTTCACGGCGCCCATGATCTTGCGCACCTTGTAGAGCGCGAGGGGCAGCGAGGTGTTGTTCTCGAACGCGTTCGCGATCAGCCGCTTGCTGGTCTCGAGCGCGCGATCCGCCGCGCCGGGCTCGACCTCGTACGGGCGGATGCGATAGCCCATCGCGTTGAGGACGTCGCCGATCAGGATGCCGCGGATGAGGCCCCAGAAGAACGTCGGGTTCATCTCGAGCCCGACGCCGTCACCGGTCGCCTGCTTGAGGCCGCCGGTCTGCTGGAACAGGAGGACGCGGAAGCCGTCGAAGCCGGAGTCGCGGAGCGCCTTGCGGTACTCGGTGACGTACGTGCCGAAGCGGCACGGGCCGCAAGCGCCGGCCGTGATGAACACGTGGCTCTTGACGATCTCCTGGGTCGACATGCCGCGCTCCCGCAGGCCGTCGAGGTACTTCACGAGATTGCCGACGGTGAAGTAGGTCGGGTTGCACTGGCCGCGGTTGCCGTACTCGCGCCCGAACTGGAGGGCATCGTTGTCGGGGGTGTCGAGCGCCATCACCTTGTAGCCGATGCCACGCAGTGCCGACTGCACGAACAGGTCGTGCGCCATCGTGAGGCCCGAGATCAAGAGCGTCGTGTGGGCACGCTGCTCGCGCGTGAACTCGCGCGGCACGGCGTCGAACCAGTGCTCCGCGTTCTGCGTCGGGAGGCCCAGCCGCTTGCGCTCTTCGAGCTCGAAGTTCTTCAGCTGCTCTTCGATCGCCTCGAGGGACATCGAGTCGAGGTTGCTACCGTTGTTATCGTTGGTCGTGCTCATGGTGTTCTCCTGGCTCCTCTTCCCTATTGGCGCATCACGTTGAGACCGGCAGGCCGCTTGGCCTTCGGCTTGTTCACTTCGTCAGCCGCGCGCCACTCGCTGACCTTGGCGGCCAGCGTGGTGATCTCGCGGTCGAGCTTGTCGTCAATCTTGCCGACGCTGGCGAGCTTCTGCTGCAGCGTCGCCATCAGCTCGAGCTTCTTCTCGGTCACGGTGCGATCGAGCTCCACCGACTTCAGCGCCTGATCCTCGAGCTTCTCCTTGAGGAGCATGAGGGTGTGCGCGTAGGTCTTGACGCGGATCTTGATCGAGCCGCTCGGCTTGTTGGCGTCGATGTCGTGCAGCGCCGAATACGCCTTGCCAGCCGACGCGATGATCGAGTCGATCAGGCCGTAGGTCGGTGCGTCGTGGCCGCACTTGAAGCTCGAGAGATCGAGGCACGCCATGTTGGGATGGCGCGACGCGTACTTCGCGGCCCACACCTTCTGGACCGAGTTCGTCGAGTAGTTCTCCGGCCACACGTCGGTGATGTCGAGACCGTTCTCGATCACGCCCTTCGCGATGTCCTCGGCGAACAGCTTGTCGAGCCGCTCCTTGTCGCGCGGCAGCGACCGCATCGACAGGATCGGGTAGCCGAGCGCCTGGAACTCCTCGAGGACCGAGTGGTTCATGCCCGGATCGTTGTGGTACGGGCGGCCGAGCATCACGAGCGCGACGCGGTTCTCGCGGGTCACCTCGTCGAGGATCTCGCGGCCCTTGCGCTCCATCTCGTCCTCGAAGGCCTGCACGGCCTTGAAGGCTTCATCGACGGCCCAGTTGTTCTCGTCCTCGGTGATTCCGAGCAGCGGCGCCCACTCGTCGAACATCTGCTTCTTGCACATCAGCGGCTCGTTCAGCGTGATCGCCGTGTCGAGGTAGCTGATGTTGCGCTCCGCGAAGAAGTCGGTCTCCTTCGTGAAGGCCGCGCGGATCACCTTGGGCGTGCCCGAGACGACCGGGCAGCTCGCGGTGTCCATCTGGTTCACGATGAACGTCGGGATGTGCGTGATCGCCGGGAAGAAGATGTAGTTGAGCGGCTTCTTCTCGTGGTGCTTGAACAATAGGTTGTGGATGTGCGCCTGGACGACCTTGCTCGGGTAGCAGGGATCGACCGAGCCGTACTTGCCGCCGGCCTGCCACATCTCCTCGCCGGTCTCGTCCGAGAACACGACGTTGCGCGACTGGATGCCGAGGACCTCGAGATAGGTCCGCCAGAACGGTCCGGTCGAGTAGAGGTTGAGGACGCGCGGGATGCCGACGCGGACGTCGGATCGCTTCGCCCACACCTCGGCGCTCGCGCGCTGGAACGGCCGCTTGACCGGCTTGTGACGGACTGCGCCGAGCAGCGTGCGCTTGACGACGATGTCGTCCACCGGCGTGCCGTGCTCGGGCATCGGTAGCGGCTCGTAGAAGCTCTTGAATGCGAGCTTCGCCTCGTAGTCGACGAGGTTCGGGTACTTCTTCATGCGCGACTGACGCTCTTTGTTGAGCTTCTTCAGCGAGTCCATGTTCTCGACCGTGCCCTTCTCGCAGGAGAACCCCGAGATGTAGCGGGCGGTCTTGCCATCGAGCGTCGCGGTGTCGATGAACGTGCGCGAGCAGTTGTTCGGGCAGAAGTTGCAGCGCGTCGTCTCGTCGTTCGTCGACGTGAAGTTGATGTCGACGGCCTGGTCGAGCCCGACGAACGTGGTCGTGCCGCGGCGGCGCGTCACGCGCAGCGCCTCGAAGGCGGCGCCGATCGCGCCGGCCTCGCCGGTGTGCGGGTGGAGGTAGACCTCGGCGTTCGGGACGCGCTTCTCGATGTAGTCGACCTGCGCCTTGAGCGCGGCGAGGTTCTTCTGGGTGCCGCCCTGGAGCACGAACACGCGGCCGAGCTCGGCCATGCGTGGGATCTGGACGACGTACTGCCAGATGTTCTTCGGCAGCACGAGCGCGAGACCCGCGAGCAGCTCCTCCTTGGCGTAGCCCTCCTTCTGGAAGTTCACGCGGTCGGAGTCGAGGAACACGGCGCAGCCGTAGGAAAACTTCGGCGCGAGGCGCGCTTCGAACGCGACCTCGGCGTACTTCTTCACCGGGATGCCGAACTGATCGGCCATCGCCTGCAGCAGCATGCCGTTACCGGCCGAGCAGCTGTTCGAGAGCCTGAAGTTCTTGACGTCGCCGTTCTGCATGAACATCACCTTGATGTCCTGCCCGCCGATGTCGCAGATGACGTCGACGCT
>JACCTC010000013.1 GCA_013812655.1 Deltaproteobacteria bacterium
AGCCCCGCCACCGCGAACCCCGCCGGCTCCTTCGCGTTCGCCACCGCCGCGCCCTGCACGAAGTACGCGCCGAGCACGACCCGCTTGCTCCGCCCGAGCGCCTCGGCGAGCACCTCGTCACCACGCAGCTCCTCGGCGATCGCCGCGATCAGTGCCGCGAGCGCCGGATCCGCCGGCGGCGTCGCGTTCGCCGCGCGCACCCGCTCCGCGAGCTCGGCCGGCAAGATCTCCTCGCGCGATCCGAACAGCAGATCGACCGCGACCACCTTCGGGTCGTACGCGGTCAGCGCATCGAACAGTCGCGCGTACCCGCGCCGCGTTTGGAACACCTCCGGCGCCTCAACGCGGGTGTCGTCATCGAGCGCCACGATCACGATGCGATCGGTCCCCGGCGCCCGCGCCCCGCGCATCCGGAATCGCGCATCGATCGACAGTCCCTCGAGCGACGCCATCCCCGGCAGCGGCACGACCCGCGCGTGAACCACCGCCAGCGTCGTCGCCACGATCGTCGCGGCGATCGCCGTCCACAACGGGACGTTTCGCGCGCGCCGGACCCGGGAGGACCCCATACGCCGCATCATCCACCAAAGCCCCCTTGACGCCCGCAGGGGCCCGTGGCAAAAGGCCATTGCTTCCTCGAAGCAATGACAACTGGTCGACGTGACCCTTGATGCGGGGTGGAGCAGCCTGGTAGCTCGTCGGGCTCATAACCCGAAGGTCGCAGGTTCAAATCCTGCCCCCGCTACTACTAATCGCAATGAAGTCGCCCGGTTACCAGACCGGGCCTTTTCATTGGCAGGAGATTGGCACGGAGCCGGCGCGATCGGCGCGCGTGCTCCGAGTTGCGCGGTGATCCTCCGCTCGGGGCGTAGGATCTCGGCGCCCGACATCAGCACCATGTCCGGGATCGGCCACGGCCGCTCGTCCACAAAGTGAACGTAGCGCAGCACCATCTCGAGCCCGCTCCATCCGCCCCATCGTCGGAGCCACATCGGGCTCACGCCGAGCAACGCGGCGTGCGTCGCCCATGCGTGACGGCATCGGTGCCACGAGCTCTGCGGCAAGCCTGCGAGCTTGTGGAGGCTGTAGATCTCGTGCTTCGCGTCGCCCTCGGTGAGCCCGATCGACGGCTCGTCTTTCATCGTGCGGAGCCTCTCGACGAGCCGAGGCGTGAGCGGAACGATCCTCGGCTTGCCGCCCTTCGGTACGCCGACCGCGCCGCGCCGCATCTGCCTGGAGATCGTCGCGGTGCCAGCCACGAAATCCACATCGGTCGCCGGGTTCAACGCGAGGATCTCACCGATCCGAAATCCCGCATCGCCTGCGAGCAGCACGGCCGTGTGCATCGGTCCGCCGATCTGGATCGCCGCGCCGAGCAACCGCCCGTACTGCTCGAAATCCCACGTCTCCGTTTCTGGTGACGTGGGCTTCTTGACCTTCACGCGCGGCGCGTTCGCCAGCACGCCGCACTCACCGGCGTACTTCAGGACGTTGCTCACCACGTTCAAGATGTTCGCGCGGGTCTTCTCGCTGAGCGGCTTGCCCGTGCGGCCAAGCTTCTCTTTGAGCTCGGCGCGGAGCTGGTTCACTGCGCCGGTGTCGATCAGGTCCAGCGCCAGGCCGGCGAGCGATCCAAGGTGACGAGCAAAGATCGCTTTCTTCTCGGCGCGCGTCCCCTCGCGGTTTTCCTTCTCGCCGATCGCGTGCTCGGTCCAGTACCGGCCGTCGAAAAACTCGCCGAACGTCGGCACCTTCGCCTTTGGCTTGAGTGAATCGGGCGCGTGCTTCTCGATCACGGCGTGACGGATCACGCGCTCGATGTGCTCGCGCTCGGCCGTGGTCGCGCCTGCCTTCGTGTTGATCTGCGGCGTCCCCGAGATGCGGACCCTACCGCTCTCGAGCTTCACGACCTTGCGGTAGCGCCACGTCCCCGCGTCTTTGTAGACCGTCATGGTGTGATCCTCCTCGGTGCCGATGCCCTGTAGCTCAAAAAGTCGACGCCGATCGTAGTGGGCATCGACCTTTTGAAAGGGTGCTCGTTGCGCTGGCGGATCACGACGCCCCCGCGATCTCAAACGCCGCCGCGTGGTCAAGCAACCACGGCTGGCGAGCGGCGACCTCGGAGAGCAGTGCGCTGTGACAGTCACCGGACTTGATGTCGACGGACTCGAGCACGTCTAGAAACACCATCATGAGCTGGCAGCGATCCTCGTCGAGAGAGTCGAGCACGCCGAGGATGCGCGCGTACCGTTGCTCTTGGGTCATCGGCTTCGCGGACTTCACGACGCACCGCCGGCCGTATCCTCGTCGTGCCGGCCCCAACTCGCCGCGAGCGCTTCCTGCTCTCCAGGTGTCCACGGCACCACCGGCTCTGTGTTGAATCGTGCCGCGCACTCGCGCCGGGTGCGTGCGAGATCCTCGACGATGCGCTCGGCAACATCAGGCCGTTCGCTCGCGAGCAGACCGCGGAGCACATGCTCGGCGAGTGTGATGGCGTAGCGCTGGCTGCGTTTCAAGACCGCATCCTCGATGTCGTCGTCAACAAACTCCTCGGTGAACAGGATGTGAACCACTCGCGCCATGATGTCTTCGAGGATCTCGGAGGGCCCGCGGCCCTGGTGCATCTCGAAGTGAAGTGCGGCGATGAGCTTCTCGGCGTTGCGTGACGTGGGCTGTGACATGGTGGTCCTCCGGAAAACGGACAGGTGCCCACCGCCCAGCTTCACGCTGACGAAGTGTCTAGTCCCGGCAACGGAGGTCACCAGGCGATGAGCATGAGAATGGGGAATTTGGTCGGCGTGAAACTCCGTGGCCAGGGACTAGACCCGGCCAGCATCGCACGACTCGCTGACGTTCGGGGGGCTCGTGTCAGCCCGCCCGCTTCAGCCTCACGTGTTCGCCAACAGCCACGTGCGAGCGGCCGTGTGCATCGAGTTCGTGTAGTCCCGACTCCAGGTGAGAGTCATCGTTGGTTCCTTCGAGGGGTGGATGGTGTGAACCGCGCCGGCGTAATTGAAAACGGATGATCGGCCGCGGACCTCGAGATCCGCTGGACCCTGTGGTTGGACCAATTCCGGAGGCCCTCTCGTGTAACTTCCTCAAAGATATTCGAGAATTATCTATACTGAACGCAGCCTGGCGCGTCCGAGCAGTATCGGATTCGCCGGATTTTCACCGGGTGTGGCTTATCAACTAATCGCCTCGGCCTTCCGAGATTGCTGGTGCCTTCTTCCGCCGACCCGATCCGATCGGCTTCGGCTTCTTCGCCTTCACGATCTTCTCAACGTCAATCCCTAGAGCTCGTGCAGCCACTTCAAGCTTAGCTAGAGCCCGCGCTTCGACCTGCCGCACGCGTGTCGGCACAACGCCGAGCGCCTTCGCGATGGCACTGTATGGCGCGCCATCGGGGTGTGAAGTGACGACCTGAAACGCACAGCTCGTCTGGCTTGCGATCAGCACGATCGAGCGCCTGCGATCCTGACCGAGATGGCGATGCGGGTTCCCTGCTCGGTCTGCTCGGTCAACGGTCCAGACATGCATTCTGCATTTCAGATGCGGGCAAGGCGCCGTGGTCAGGTCAGGGCACTCCGACCGCGATGCAGGTACGTCGGTACGTGGCTCCCAGCCATCAGGGATCCAGCGTGGCAGCGCATCCCGCCATACCTCGCGCTCGCTGCACGCGCGACACGCTCCATGCTTTCGCATCGCATGACTACGCGAGCACGAGCAGCGAGCCGTCACGACCTAGCCGCCGCTCGCGATCCGTGCGCGAACGTCAGCGAGCCGCACGACCACGTCCGCTGTGTCACAGGTCGCGAGGAACTTCTCGAGCGCCTCGGGCGTGACGTGGAGGCGGACCTCGATGTGGTTCGCCGTCGATGCGCCACCGGCGTACTGGTACGCCAGATCGACGACCTTGGGACGGTCGGTGTTGGTCGCCATGATCACTCACTCTCCGGCATGCCGACCTTTGGCGCACGAGCTCGCGGTGCTGGTGCTGCCGGTGTCGCTTCAGACGCTACCTCACGCCCGAGGCTGATGGCCTGCCCGATCTGGCCCAACAGCGATGCGGCTGCCGCCGGAGTCATTTGCGTTGCGGCGCGCTGTGTGGCTTCCCATCGAGCGCGGGACTTCGCACGACGATCCGCGACGACCACGGCCATGTGATCGCATCCGAGGAACTCAACATCGTCCGGGTGATCGGCAGGCTTCACGTGACCGCTGCAGGCGGTGACGCCCGGCGGTGGTTCGACGCTCGGACCGGCGGCAAACGAGCCGCTCGACCACCCGTAGGTCACCCGTGGGGCGTGCGGACACTGCTCGAGAAACAAACCACCAGCCTCGACGTGATCCTTCCGTTGAATTAATTCGTAACGCTCAGCTTCGGGTTCATGACTGAGCGTTCTGCCGCTCTGCAGGTGACCTTGATAGGTGTTGCCGCTGGAGTCGACCATCCAGGTCCATTTCGCGAGCGCGATTTGTGTTTCCTCTATTGGCTCACCGAGGGGGCCAATGCGTACGACGCGCGAGGGGCTGACGCTGTTTTGTTCGAGCTGGTACACGGACATGTGTCTACCTGTGTGAGTTGTGGGGTTAGCGGTTAGCGCTTGCGGCTGGTGCCAGGCTTCGGCGGTGCACCTGACTGCGACTTCGCGTACTCGAGAATCTTCTCGAAGTGCTCGCGGAACTGGACGTGGCCCAACTGATCAATCTGGCCTGGTGTCATCGAAAAGACGTTCACCAGCCCGTTTGATGTAATCGGGTCGACCTTGGACGGCGCGCGCTCAGCTACCGCAGGAGGCGGCATCGGCGCGGCTGCCGGCGTGGCCGGTGCCGTCGGCTGCTGGGCCGCCATGGCGTTCGAAACAGCCGTCGACACGATCGCCGCGATGTTCTCGGCCGTCATCTGTGCCGGCTGCTGTGGCGAGCGGCGGTCTCGGTCTCGAGACAACCGATCGGCGATCATGCGATTGACCTGATCCTGCGAAAAGCGCCTGTCGGAATCGCCTCTCGGCGCGTCGTCGTTTTCGTCCTCTGGCATCTGCATCCCTTTCGTTCGTGCGTGTTAGTCCGACGTCGGCCGTCGGGTTGTCGAGGGCCAGGCGATTTCGTCGATGACTCTCGAGAGGCTTGTGGTGCGCTCGTCGGCGAGCAGGCCGAGGCGGGTGGCCCGATAGTTCGAAGCCAGCGACAGCAACTTCGCGTAAGCGGCTAGCTGCGTCAGTTGCTCGGTGTGATTCGCAACGAGCTCGGCGTCCTCGGCGTCCTCGGCGTCCCGCGTGCTGGCGATTCGCTGGACTGCGCGCGTGGCCAGCTCGGCGACGCGACCGAGCTCGACGGCTGCGATGCGCGCGTCTGCCGCGCGGACGTCGGGGCTCTTCATCGGTCATGCCCTCGGAGAAAGCGCGCCTGCCGCGCCGCGACTGCGTCGGTGATGAGCTCGGAGCGGGTCACGGGCGGGGGGGGTTCGACACGTCTAGCAGCGTGACAACCGAGCCCGCGCGAAGTAACGCAACGGGATCAGCGACGCTGATCGTGACCACGCCACCATCGAGCGACCGAATCGGAACGGTCTGCTCGGCAAAGTCGCCGTCGTCGACGTACGCGAGCAGCTCGACCGTGATGCGCGACTCGATGCAAATGCCCAACTCGCGAACGACGCGAGCACCGATCTCGATCGCGATAACGCGACCGAAGAATCCATGCTCTCCGTACTTCGGATCGTCGGGCCACGACGACGCCACGTGCGCTTGATACGGAAGCATGAATGTTTTGCAAGACTGCTCGACGAACGCGTCGCGCTGAAACGTTAACGTCACAGCGATGGACCCTTCGTAGGTGCAGCGACTGCCGATGACTCCGCGCGATTGCTCGTCGCCCACCGCGGGACATCACCTTGCGGGATCGGCTCCCAGTCGGTGCAGCCCTTGATCATCCGACCGAGCGTGTAGTGCGCTGCGTACGTCCTGTATCGCCGGTCATACCAGCACAGAGCTACGAGGCCAGTAGCACCACCTCGACGGTCCTTCGTGACCGCGACGAACGTTGGTGCGAGGTACCACTTCGGCGACTTGATGCAGTGCGCGGGGGCAACCATGATCACCTGCGTCGCTTGCTTCACGACGTCACTCGAGCCGTGGATGTCCTCGGTGTGCGGGATGATCCGGTTCGCACGTTGGTCGCGCTTGCGCAGGTGCGCGAACATCACGACCGGCTTGCCAATCGAGAGCGCGGTGTCGCGTACGACCTTGACGATCTCGCGTAGGCCGCGGTTCTCGTTGTCGTCGTCGGTGTCGATGTAGTGCAGGTGATCGAGGATGATCAGATCGGCTTGCGACTGGATCGCCAGTAGCAGCCGCTGCAGGTGCTCGTGCGTGAACTTCGATCCCTTGTAGTACGTGTGAAGCGCGGCGACCCGCTCGAGCATGAGTTGGTTCGCGGCCTGGTCGTGCGTCTCGCAGATGTCCTCGCACTTGCCCGCGTACCAGTCGGGGTAGTTGAGGTCGCTCGCACGCGGGTCGCCAGCCTGGAGAGCGAGCTCGACGAGCAACGCGTATTTGATGCGGCGCTCGATCTCCTTCGGCTCGGCTTCGAGAGCGAAGTAGAAGACGTGTTTGTTTTGCTTCGCGTTGCCCTTCGCGATGGCGGTTCCGAGGTCGGTTTTGCCTGCGCCAGTTTCAGCCGCGATGATCGGCATGTCGTGGGGGAACACGCCGCGCGTCAGCTCGTCGAGGAACGTGTGGTGGTACTTGACCACTCGCTTGGCGTTGGTCAAGCGTTCGTCACGCTCGCCGATGATGCGGCTTGGCGCGGACTCGAATCGCAGAGCGAAATCGAACGCGAGCGGATCCTTGGGTGCGCTCACAGGTCGCCCTCGTGCTCGAGCTCAGTTGCTCGCTGCTCCACCATGGACAGCACAGCGAGCTCGGCCTTGATCTCGCGGATGGCGATCAGGTCGGCCGGCTGCACCGCGCTCGCCCAGCAGGCGTGCCGGGCAGCTCGGTTCAAAGCCTGATCGAGCTTGCGAGTGAGCTCGTAGCGGCGGAACTCGAGGCGCATGGTGGCTTCCCTGGTCATGCGGCTCCCCCGGCGATCGAGTTTGCGATGTCGTCATCGTCGGGTGCGAGGCACGCGCGATCGGCGGGCCCGTTGCCGTTGCCGGCTGCGAGGTCGTCCAGAGCAGCGGTCACGCGCTCGAACTGCAGCAGTGTCGCGGGCCTGATCTTGTCCTCGAACTTCGTTCCCACCCAGGGCTGCGCGACGTGCAGGATCGCGGCTCGCAGCTGCTCAGGCGCAAGCTTCTGCTTCGCCAGCTTGCGGCAGGGCTTGAGCGTGACCTCGCTGTCCGCTCTGAAGGTCCGCCCCGTGATGCCCTCGATGGTGCCGACCGCTACGGCAGCAAGCACAGCGGCGTCAGCCGCGACGCTCTTCTCAGGAGGAGGATCCTGAGAAGGATCCAGATCAAGAGGTAGGGCTGGAGGGTGCTTAGCATTCGCTTGGCGTTCGCTAAGCGTTCGCTTGGAGCCCAGCCGTCCATCTGCATCGCGCTCTGCACCTGCAGCTCGAGCAAGTCCGCCTTTACGTCCGCGATCCGCCTGCGCTAGCAGGTACTGGATTCGCTCGGTGACACCGCGGAGGCTCACCATCACCAGGTCCTCGTCGACCTCCGTGGCGAGGTCCTCGGCGATCATGTCGGCCGCGAAGTTGTCGGACTCGGCCGCGGTGTCGACGTCGATGCGCGGCATGATCGGCGTCTTGTTGTCGTACGCGACGTCCCACACCGCAGCGAGCGTGCCGATCGTCTCGCGCAGGGACCACGTGCGGCGCTTGGCGAGGCGCTTCACGCGCGGGTCCTTCCAGACCTTGCCGTCGAGGTTGACGCGCGCCATTAGCGTCCCGCCTTCCACGCGGGCAGCACGAGCACGTTGCCGTTCGCGACCGGACCTCCGCAGATCGTCGCGACGCGCCACCGCTCGCTCCACCCGGTCGCCTCGATCGCGACCACCTCGAGTGCGGCGTTATCGTCCGGGCTGCCCCACGACGCGATCACTCGGTCGCCGATGTTGCGCGACAACCGGATCGAGGCGTCCCACGTCGGGACGGTGATGTCGTCGGCGGTGATCGTCGTGATCCACCCGCCTGGCTTGCACGCCAGGACGCCGTCGGCGTACGTGCAGGCAAACAGTCTCCGCTGCGCGATGCGCTTGCGTGCAGGACGCCGATCGCGGTTCGTGGCGATGCCGCCGATCATGGCGCCCCTCGCGGATCGACGAGCGGCGCCTCGGGTGCCGGCAACGTTCCGAGCGGCGAGACGCTCTCCGGACGCCAGCTGCGCAGGTGCGCGACGAGCGAGCAGACGATCGCCTCGACCTCGGCGGGGTACTGGCGCTCGAGCTCGCGGAGGTCCTCGAGGTCAGCGGCGATGCGCTGCGCGATCGTGGTGCCGCGCGCGGTCATGACAGCAACTCTTCGTCGCGAAATGACTTCCCTAGCAGGCGGAAGATCTCGGCGGCGCTGGCGTCAGGATGCTCGTCGCGCAGCAACGCGAGTCGGCGGCGTTCATCGCGATGCCCGGCGATGTCGTCGGCGGTGAGCACCTCGACCGCTCCAAGGTAGATCTCATCACAGCGGCCGCAGACGTACTCGATGCGCGCGATGCCGAGGTCGAGATCCACGTACGGGTAGATCCACGCGACCGCGCCATGCGGATGCGGACAGTCGATCGCAGCGGCGATCATGGCGTCACCTGCTCGTCCTCGCAGGGCGGCGCGGCCCACGTGTACGTCACTTCACCGGTGAGATCGTCGCGATCAACCCAGCCGATTCGATACGTATCACCTGCCTCGAGTAGGCCCGCCGACTCTGCCCGCTCGATCAGATCTTCCGGGGTGCGCGAGTGCCAATCGGTGTACCGAAACAACTCCTCGGGCCACTCTAGAATTGGATAGCGGCTCACTTCGACACCGCCATCCGCCGCGGAGCTCGAGCTGGCGAACCAGGCTGGATCGTCGTCGTCCGCCGCTCCCACCACGAGAGCCAGTCAGTGAGGCGAACCCGGATCGCGCGGCCGTGACGGGCGCACGGCATCGGGTCGATCTTGTCGTACAGCGCCGCGTAGACTGCGGCCGGCGTCACCTCTGCGTCCTCAGCGAGCTGGCGGACGGTTCGCCAGAGCTGAGCTTTGATTGCGTCCATTCCTCAGTAATGAGGCTTGTCCGCGACCAGCGATAGACACCGCGCGTGAGCCAACGCGCGCCGAAAACTCACACGCTATCGGACGCGGATCTTCCGGCGGCGCAGCTCGGCCTTCATCTGGCGGATGTTGGTGCAGGCCATCTTGAGAGCGCAATCGTTCGAGCAGTCGTCCGGGTACATCGTTGCCGCGAGTTGCTCGGTCGTCACGTTGAAGAACGCCGTCGCTCGCGCGACGAAGTCAAAGTCCGCCGAGAGGATGCCCCCCTGTTTGTCGCGGAACCCGCGCACGCCCACGTATCCGGTCCATCGTTCGCCGGTCGCGGGGTCAACGCTGGTCGCCTGGGCGGGATGCATGTGCAGCCCGAGCGCGCGGAGCTTCGCTTCGATCTGCTCACGCTCGGCCAACAGAACGCCGCGTTCGTACGCGAGCTTCGCATCTCGCCATAGCGCATCGAGCTCGCCGTCGGCGGGCTCACGCGACTCGAGACACCCCCCCCCACGCGTGACCCAAACCGCAGCCTTGTTCATTGGCACCACGTTGTCACGGCGGTACGACACACCCCCGAAAACGGGATTACCCGGCAACACACCGGGTGAGAGTGAACCGTGACAACGCGCGGACTTGCGGTGCTAACTCCCTGTCTTCACTGGCTTGCTTACAGGTTCAAATCCTGCCCCCGCTACTACAGTGCATCTACCGGAAACCAGTGGGTTGGTTTCCGGTAGATGTCTTTTCGGGGTCTGATCGACTCCGTCTCGTAGACAAACCGGCCGCGCGCATCTGATCGAACGGCGCCCGCCGACTGGCACCGTGCCCAGCAATCCGCGCCACCGTGAACTCCCCGACCTCGTCGTTCCAGTCCATGTCGACCAGAGCCACCCACTGGTCGGGGTAGCGCTGGCAGATCTGCTTCCAGGTCACCAGCTGAGTCAGTGGCTCCGGCTCGATCGCGTGCGCTTCGCTCATTGCTCGATCGCGATTGAGTTAACGAGTGGCACGTCGTGAGTTGGCTAGTGGCGCGTCGTGATATGGTGGTAAATCGTCGTTTGGTGATTGCGGGGTAAGGGTGCAGAGAAATCAGATTTCGTCGCGCGAGGTCGCCGAAGGTGGGGCGCAGCCCCTTCGTGTGCTGATCGTCGAGGACTCCGCGACCGACGCGCACCTGGTGGTGGAGGAGCTCCAGCGCACGGGCCGGAGGATCGACTTCGAGCGCGTCGAGACGCCCGCTGCGATGCGCGCGGCGCTGGAACGTGAGTGGGACGTCGTCGTCGCCGACTGGTCCGTGCCGGACCTCGACGGGCTCGCCGCACTGTCGCTTCTCAAGGAGCTGAACCTCGATCTTCCGTTCATCATCATTTCCGCCACGGGCGGCGAGGAGCATGCCGTGCACGCGATCCGCGCTGGCGCGCACGACTACGTCACGAAGGACAAGCTCGGGCGCCTGATTCCCGCCGTCGAGCGGGAGCTGATCGAACGGGGGACTCGCCACGCTCGCCAGGAGGCCGAGCTCGCGCTTCGCGAAGCAGAACGCCGGATGCGCCGGATGGTTGACTCGGCGATGGTCGGCATCTGGTTCCAGGGAGCCGAAGGCAAGACGAGCTTCATGAACCACCGGATGGCGCAGATCCTCGGCCTGACGACCGCGGCGAAAATCAAGGTAGTTGTCGCATGAGATTTCAGGATGCGAGTCGTTCAGCTTCGGTGTGATTCTCCGGGTTGAGGGTGACGGTTGCGGGTCGCTTCCACGCTCGCGTGTGCTGCGACCAACGT
>JACCTC010000024.1 GCA_013812655.1 Deltaproteobacteria bacterium
CACTGGCGGCGCGCGCGACGGCATCGCGACCGGCGGCGGACTCGGCGCGCAGTCGATCGCCGAGCTGCGCGATCGCCGCGAGGTGACGCTTCGCGCGGTCGTCGACGCTGGTGCCCGTGAACGCGAGCAGCTGGCGGCTGCCGACCTCCATCGTGACGTGGCTCGACGCGCGGGTCAGCGCCACGCCGTCGACCGGCAGGTACGCGAGCCTGGTGGCGCCGATCACGATCTCGTCGCCGGCCTCGAGCCGGTGGATGGTCGCGGGCTGCTTGTTGATGTGCGTGCGGACCTTGCCGCTCTCGTCGACCCAGCACAGCGCGCCGTCGCGTAGCTCGATCAGGCCGTGCTGGCGCGAGACCGCCGGATCCGTCAGCTGCACCAGGTTGCCCTCGCCGCGACCGACCCCGCCGCCACGCAGCGGGAGCTCGAACTCGCGCCCGGCGTCGGGGCCTTCGATCACGACCAGGCGGGCCAGTGACATGCCGGCATCTTACTCCCGCTTGCCAGCGTTCGCTGGCTTCGCTCCATCTCGGCCCCGCTTGCCAGCGTTCGCTGGCTTCGCTCCATCTCGGCCCCGCTGTAGTAGGGTCCCGGCATGACTCGCTTGCTCATGCCGCTCGTGCTGTTCGCCGCCGTCGCCTGTGGCGGCAAGAAGTCGTCGACGACGACGACGACGACGACCGGAGGCGGCTCGACTGCCTCGACCGTGCTCGTGAAGAAGATCGTGCTGTCGTGGGGAATCACGCCAAAGGGCGAGCTCGCCGACATCTACCTCGCCACCACCGACGAGACGGGCAAGCAGCTCAGCCACTCGCTCGGCGCCTACAAGGGCACGTGCACCGCGTTCAAGCCTGCGCCCGAGATGAACGCGATCACCGGCGTGTCGTGCACGACCGCGCCCGGCGCGGGTACCGAGCTCCACGCCGTCGTCCAGGGCGGTGAGGAGATCATCGTGCTCCAGCTCGGGCTCGACGCCGGCGTCACGCCGGATCCGATGGCGCGCAAGGAAATCTCGCGTATCAAGATTCCGCTCGGGATCGCGGTCGAAGCGGCGCCCTGATCGCCGCGCGTGAACAACGCGTGATGCCCGCGCGGCGTCGCGCCGCGGCCTGTTAGGGTGACTCCCATACCCAATCGTTAACTGCGGGGGGCAGGCGCGTGTTGGGGTGGAGGCCTCATGACGAACGGGTTTGTGGTGGTGTTGTTGGTGCTCGTGATGGCGTGCGGTGGCGGCGGGCAGTCTCGAGATCCGCTCCCCGATGGTGCGCTCGATGCCGCGCTCGATGGGTCGCCGGACGCGCCGCCCGTCGATGCGCCTGTCGACTCGCCGCCGAGCGGGCCGTGCAATCCGCTGACGCAAGCCGGGTGCGCAGCGGGCGAGAAGTGCGCGTGGATCGAGGATCAAGACAGTCCTCCCGTCGGGCACCCCGGCTGTGTACCGAACGGCGCGGTCGCGGTCGGCGCGAGCTGTTCGGTCGGTGCGGCAGGACCGACGGGGTACAGCAACGTAGCGAGTGCGTTGCCGGCGTCTGCAAGACGATCTGCGAGCTGCAGGGCGGCACGCCGATGTGCAACGCCCAGCACAGCTGCGGTAGATACGAGGGCCTGTTCGAACTGCAAGGCACCACGATCGCCGGCGTCTGTGATGTGCGGTGCGATCCGCTCACCCAGGCCCTGCTCGTGGGAGCGACCACCGTGGCATGCGGCTCGCCAGATCCCGCGATGCCGAATGCCGGATGTTTCACCTTCGACTATGTCGCCTTCACGTGTGCGCCGGTCGGGCCATCGACGCTGCCGCTGACCGATCGGATGCCCGCGCGCGGCCCAGCTTCGGGTGGCGCCTACGTCAATGGTTGCTCGCCGGGCTTCGTCCCGTTCTTTCGCCAGAGCACCGGGTCGAACGTGATCGTCTGCGCCGGCATGTGCGCGCCGCTGAAGACGGACAACACGCTCACTGCCAATGTATCCGGCGACGCGAACGTGGCGGCAAAGCTGCCGCTGTCCGCCGCACCTGCGGTCGGCGATGGCGTCTGCACGAGCGGCAAGAAGGGCTCCGAGGCCGGCCAGAACTGCCTGTTTCTGTGGCCGTTCAACGTCGACGGAAGCGGCGTGCCGATCGCAAGCCAGTACAACAACACGCTTGGGATCTGCTTCGCGCCATCGCACTACACCTACGATCACGACAACAACGCCGGCACGCCGAACCGCGCGATGCCGAGCTGCGCGGCGCTGCCGCCCAAGGGACCGCTCACAGGTTGTACCTGCAATGCGCAGGGCAACGACTGCTCCGGCGTCGCTTGCCCGGATGGCCAGGCGCACGAGTGGGGTTGCTACAACTCGGTCGACTCGGGCATCGCGCCGTTCGTCGGCGGAGGCGAGATGCCGATGAAGCCGGCGGTCGAGGACTTTCGACTCAGGTACGGCGGCAGCTCGGGGATCCGACACCTGATCCGTTGAGTCAGCGCAGCACGAGGCCGTCTGCCTCAGCCTAACGCGGCGACAGCTCAGAGCGTCTTCAGGTACTCGATCACCGCTGCCGCATCGGCGCCGAGATCGGCGAGAAACGGGTGGCCGCCGACTCCGAAGCCGGGCTGCGTGGCATCGTGCAGGTATGCGC
>JACCTC010000031.1 GCA_013812655.1 Deltaproteobacteria bacterium
CTCTTGCGCCTCGGCACCGCCGCCGCGCTCGCACAGGCGATCGCGTTCGTCGGCGGCGATGGCGATCCGACCGCGCGTGGTGCGCTCGCCGCCGCGATCACGATCGGCCGGCCGCACGCCGCCACGCTCGGCCCTGCAATCGATGCCGCGCTCGCGCGCATCGACGGCGACGATCCCGCGTTCGAGGCGCTGCTGCGCATGAAGATCGAGGTCGCGAGCGCGCAGGATGGCGACGCGCCCTCGCCCGTCGACGTCGACGCCGAGATCATCGCGGTGTTCCCGAGCTTCGCGCAGATGACGAAGCTCGGCGGATTCGACGCGATGATCCGGAGCCTGCGCACGGCCGAGTCGCTGTTTCACACCACCGCGCACGCCGCGGACGCCGATCTGTCACCGCCGATCACGCTGTGGATGAAGGTCCTCGAGAACTACGTCCACGCGTGGCTCGGGCCGCGGCTCGCCGGCCTGCAGCGCGAGCCCGCAGTGCTGTTCGACTACGTCGACCGCGCGATCGGCATTGGCTGGCCGGGCTACCAGCGCTGGCTCGAGCCAAAGTGGCGCGATCCGACGGAGGTCGGTGGCGCACGCGTCGAGATCCCGCTGCGCGCGATCCCGAACGCCGCCCGCGAGCTCCAGGAGCATCGCCGCAAGCGTCTCGACTCGCCGCTGTCGGTCACCGAGTGGGCGCGCCTGCTCGTGCTGTTCGCGGTCGATCACCCGACGACCGGCTTTCGCAACCTCTTCAAGCTCGGCGGTGCAGGCGCCCCGAAGGCCGCCGAGCGCACGATCTCGCTCGCGCACCGCCTGCACACGCTCGCCGCGGTCCGCAACCTCGTGACCCATCGCGCGAGCGCCGGCGCCGCCACGCTCGCCGCGTTCCGCCGCAGCTACTACGCGGCGTTCGAAGATCTCGTCGCGCTCGCCTGACGTGACTCAGCGATCGGCGGCGACGGCACGGTTCTGCTCTTGCTCGGGCTCGGGCTGGGGCTCGGAGTCGAGATCCACGGTGTGCGCCGCGGGCGGCATCGCGGGCTCGCCATCGGGCGTGATCGCGCGCAATGGCGGCAGCACGCCGACCGAGCCGGTGATCAGCCGCGCGCCGCGCTGAAACGACAGCCACGACCACGCCCAGCTCAGGATCACGAAGAACCGGTTCTTGAAGCCGACGAGGAACATGATGTGGACGACCCACCACAAGAGCCACGCGAGCAGGCCGTGCAGCGCGAACCGCTTCGTCGCGACGACCGCCGAGGCCCGGCCGATCGTCGCCATGTTGCCCTTGTCGTGATAGCGGAACGCGGACCGCTTCGGCGCACCGCGAACCTCCGACGCGATGACCTTCGCGACGTGCTTGCCGCCCTGGATCGCGCCCTGTGCGACGCCTGGGACCTGCGAGCCGTCGGGCATCAGCATCTTCGCGAGGTCGCCGATCACGAAGACCTCGGGATGGCCGGGCACCGAGAGATCGGGGGCCACCTCGACGCGGCCGGCGCGATCGCGCGGAGCACCGAGCGCGGCGCCGAGTGGCGAGGCCTGCACGCCGGCGGCCCACAGCACGGTGCGCGCTCCGATCTGCTCGGCAACCTCGCCATCGCGGCCGACCGTGACGCCGGTCGTGTCGATCGCGGTGACCTTGGTGTGCAGCCGGACCTCGACCTGGCGCCGCTCCAGCGATCGCTTCGCCGCGGCCGACAGCTTCGGGGGATACGCCGAGAGCACGCGGTCGCCCGCCTCGAACAGCAGGACGCGAACCTGTGTCGGATCGATCGACCGGAAGTCGTTCGCGAGCGTGTGCAGCCCGATCTCGGCGAGCGCACCGGCGAGCTCGACACCCGTCGGACCTGCGCCGACGACCGCGAAGGTCAGCCAGTCGCGCTGCGCGGCCGGATCGGACTCGCGCTCGGCGGCCTCGTACGCGAGGAACACGCGGCGCCGGATCTCGAGCGCGTCCTCGACCGACTTCAGCCCGGGCGCGACCTCGCTCCAGTCCTTGCCGAAGTACGAGTGCGTCGCGCCGGTCGCGACGATCAGGTAGTCGTAGTGGAGCAGCCCGTCCTCGAGGGTCACCGTGCGAGCAGCGACATCGATCGCGCGCGCATCGCCGAGCAGCACGCGCACGTTCTGCTGGCTCGCGAGCACACCGCGGATCGGGTACGCGATGTCACTCGGGTTCAGCGCCGCGGTCGCGACCTGATAGAGCAGCGGCTGGAACAGGTGGTGATTGCGCCGGTCGATCAGCGTGATCGTCACCGCTGCTTTCGCGAGCGCGCGTGCTGCTGCCAGCCCGCCGAAGCCGCCGCCGATGATGACGACATGCGGATTCTTCATGGTCACTGAGATGCCTACCCCGGGTGCGACGTTTCGTCACTCGAGTGCGCGGATCAACGACGCCACCACGTGGTCGAGGGCGGCCTCGCCGAGGTCGGGATACATCGGGAGCGAGATCATCTCGGCTGCCGCGCGCTCGGCGACCGGATAGCTGCCGGCGGCGAGGCCGAGGTGAGCGTACGCCCGCTGGCGGTGGATCGGCGTCGGATAGTGCACCGCGGTCGCGACACCGGCGGTCGCGAGCTCGGCGCGGATGGCGTCGCGGTGCGCGGCGGCGACCCGGATCACCATCAGGTGGTAGACCGGCTGCGAGGCCGGAGCCTCGGCGATCAAGCGAACGGTCCCGGCGCCCGCGATCGCCGCCAGGCCAGCGCGATAGCGGGCGGCGTGCTCGCGACGGCGCGCGTTCCCGGCATCGAGCCGGCGAAGCGAGATCGCGAGACCCGCGCACTGGACCGCGTCGAGCCGCGCGTTGTAGCCGATCTCGACGTGATCGTGGCGATCGGCCTGCCCGTGATCGCGCAGCCGGCGAACGCGCTCGACGATCGCCGGGTCGTTCGTCGTGATGCAGCCGCCCTCGCCGAGCGCTCCGAGGTTCTTCGTCGGGTAGAAGCTGAACGCCGCGACATCACCCCACGAGCCGGCGCGGCCGTCCGCGCGCGTCGCTCCGTGGGCCTGCGCTGCATCCTCGAGGATCGGCACGCCGAACTGGCGGAGCGCCGGGACGTCGGCGAGCTGGCCGAACAGGTGCACCGGCACGATCGCCTTGGTGCGCGGCGCGATCCGGCGCGCGACCTCGACAGGATCGATCAGCAGCGTCGCGTCGTCGACATCCGCGAACACCGGCGTCGCTCCCGTATGGCTGATTGCCTCCGCGGTCGCGAAGAACGAGTTCGGCGCGGTGATCACCTCGTCGCCGGGGCCGACGCCGAGGGCGCGCAGCGCGAGCAGCAGCGCATCGGTGCCGGTCTTCACCGCACACGCATGAGCCGCGCCGGCGTGGCGCGCGAACGCGGCCTCGAAGTCGGTCACCGCGGCGCCGCCGACGAAGCCACCGGTGTCGAGGAGCTTGTCGAACGCCTCGAGGTAGGCCGCGCGATCCGGCGCGACGAGCGCGGCCAGGTCGACGAACGGGACCTTCACAGAGCTACCCGCGTACCGTGCTGTTCCAGGGACCGCTGCGCGGCCTCGAGCATCCGCACGATGCGCACACCCACCGCGCCATCCGACGGCGTCGGCGTGCCATCGAGGCAGGCGCCCGCGAACGCCTGCGCCATCACCGAGAGCGCCTCCTTGCCGTCGAGCTTCGGCGAGCGGATATCACCGGAGCGGTACTGCACGTTGAGCGCGTACGCCGACTCCTTATCGATGTGCTCGACGTCGACCGAGCTCTCGTAGATCTTGACCGGCTCGACGGGAGACGTGTCGTCCCACACCAGCATTCGCTTGCTGCCCGCGATGATCGTCCGGCGCGTCTTCACGGGCGCGACCCAGTTGACGTGAAAGTGCGCGAGCAGCCCGTCGTCGAAGCCGACCGTCAGGTACGCGAGGTTCTCCTGGTGACCGTAGTGCGCGACGCCGATCGCCGAGATCCAGCGAGCGGCGATGCCGAGCGTCTGCGAGATCACGAAGTCCATGATGGTCAGGTCGTGCGGCGCGAGATCCCAGATCACGTTGACGTCGGGCTGGAATAACCCGAGGTTGATCCGCACCGAGTCGAGGTACAGCACGCGGCCGAGCTCGCCGGCTGCGACGAGGTCCCGGATCTTGCGGACTGCCGACGTGTACACGAACGTGTGATCGACCATCAGCACGCGGCCGGCGCGCGCGGCGAGCACCGCCAGCTCCTCGGCCTCGGCGACACTCGAGGTCAGCGGCTTCTCGACGAGGACGTGCTTGCCGGCAGCCAGCGCCGCCGCCGCGAGCGGGTGGTGCGTGTAGATCGGCGTCGCGATCACGATCGCGTCGATCTCGGGGTTCGCGAAGAGCGCCGCGGCGTCCTCGACGGTCGGGATGCTCGGGTGGTTCATCGCGGCAGCCTGGCGGCGGCTCGCCTGCGGCTCGGCGATCGCGGCCACCCGCGTCCGCGAGCTCGTCGCGAAGTTGCGGACCAGGTTCGGGCCCCAGTAGCCGTAACCGATGACCCCGAGGCGCAGCGTCGTCACCGCGGGCGAAGCTCACACGGTGTGATCACCTGGTCAAGATCCCTCGACGGCGACTCCGATCGATCGGACGATGGGACGTGGCGGTCTTTCGCGACTCGTTCGAGGATTGTCCGCGCTGTGGAATCGCGCTCGTCGATGCCCGCTCGGCGCGCGCGTGCCCTGGTTGCCGCGGACTATGGGTCGAGGAGCCGGTGCTGTCCGAGATGATCCTCGAGATGCTACCGCTGCCACCGGATGCGCTCAGCCGGCTCCAGCTCGCCGTGATCCAGCGAACCGGCGATCCGATCGCCTGCCCGAGCTGTCACAAGCCGATGCACGCGACCGCGATCCACCAGGTCCACCTCGATCGCTGCGCGCAGCATGGCGTGTGGTTCGACGCCGACGAGCTGCGGCTCGCGCTCGAGCGCGTCGGTGACCCGAGGCGAGAGCCGCCGCTGCGCGAGCACGTCGCGCCTGGACTGGCGAGCACCGGCTTCGCGCGACCGTTGCGCGCGCAAGCGGCTTCGGGACCGGCGAGCTCCGACAGCGCAGGCGGCATCGCGCCCGGCGTCGGCGAGGACGCGAGCGTCGCGGTCACGTTCGCGGTCCAGCTGCCGGGCGTGGCTCCGATGACCCAGATCGTGCGGGCCGAGGTGATCAAGCTCGGCACGCTCGCCCGCACCCACATCCGGATCGCCGAGGCCGGCGGCGCGGCGCGCATGCACGCCGTGATCGAGGTCAAGTGGCCGGGAACACTTACCTTGATCGACCTCGGATCGGCGGTCGGAACCCTGCTCAACGGCACTCCGGTCATCAAGGCGACAATTGCCGTCGGAGATCATCTGACGCTTGGTGAGACCCTGGTCGAGGTCGTCGCCATCGACTGACCGTCCGGTTCTGGCGGGGGTTACGCCGGGGTTGCGTAGTCCTGGGAAGGCGTCATTCTTGCGGAGTGGTGGAAAGCCGTGATGTAATTCGACGAACGCGCGAAATGCGCTCGTCCATGGCCCCGCTACTGCGACTGTAAAAGTGAATCGAACGAAACACATCGAGTACGTCTTCGACGATGCGTCGGAGCTGTATCGGCGACTCAAGGACACCCAGCCATACGCGGTGGTGTTCGCGCGTGAGGAGCACGCCACGCTCGTCTGTGCCGCGCTCTCCGCGCCCTGTGTCCGGGTGACGAGCCGGGCGGACTTCCTCGCCGAGTGCACGAAGCGCGGCGCGATCGTCGCGTTCGTCGATCTCGATCTGCTCGCGCAGAGTGACGGCCAGATTCGCGACATCGCGATCATCGGCCTCATCGATGACGAGCCCGCGGCCACGCTGCCCACGAGCATCATCTCGTTCGATCGCTATTCGTGGCTGTCGCACTTGATCACGACCACGATGCTCGTGGCGCCACTCGCGCGTGCCCACCTGCAGAAGCTGCTCGAGCGCGTCGTCGACGGACCCGAGCACGACATGATCGGTACCGCGGGCGTCGGCCGGGTCGCCCTGCTCGCACGCGCGAGCCGCCGCGATGCCCGGTTCGAGCGGATGGCCGAGTTTTTCACGAAGCAAGGGCTATCCACGCGCGCGACGTCGGTGATCGCCGAGGTCGCCGAGGAGCTCGTGATGAACGCGCTGTACGACGCGCCCGTCGAGTCCGGTTACTTCGAGCAAGCCATCCCGCGGACCGAGGACGTCGATCTGCCCGTCGATCGCGCCTGCGAGATCAGCTACGGGATGGACGAGGGCAACGTCTTCATTCGCGTCCGCGATCCGTTCGGCGCGCTCTCGCGCGAGCGGCTCCTCGAGGTCTTGAATCGCTGCAGTGCCAAGAGCGTCGGGCTCGACGAGAGCCGTGGCGGCGCCGGGCTCGGGCTGTGGCGCGTGTTTTCCTCGGCGTCGACGATCGCCATCACCGTCGTTCCCGGGCGGATCACCGACATTGTCGTCGGGATCGCGACGAAGAACGGGCGGGTCGTCAAGAACCTCCTCGCGATTCACCTGTTCTTCCACGCGAAGACGATCAGTGCGCTCGACGCCGTCGTTAGCGACGATCAGGAGGAGCTGCTCGACCGCTCGATCACGCTCATCCACGTGGCCTGAGTTACCTCAGCAGCTCGAAGTCGACCGTGCCGAGCGCGACGCCGACGGACCACTTCGGCTCCATCATCTCGGCAGCACAACTCAGCCGAGCACGAGCGCGATCATGCGGTCGAGCACACGTGCAGCGACGCTGCGATCGCCAGCGTAGATCGCGACACCGTCGGCGCGCCAGTCTTCGGGCAGTCGTGCGAGGACCACGTCGCGTGCAAACCCGCTGGGTGCGCACACGAGCGCCAACGTGAGCCGCGTCGTCGGCGGCATCTCTTCGAGCACCTCGACGACGATCTCTTCGCCGAGAAACTCGAGTTTCGCCGCGAGCTCGCGCTGTACGGCGGCCGCGTGATCGCCGCCGGCAGCGATCGCGTTCGCCATCTTCGCGAGGAGTAGCAGCGAGCAGTTGCGGATCTCGATCGGTGGCTTCGAGGCCCACGTGGCGAGCAGGTCGTTGACCTCGCGCTCCGCGACCCTCTGCAAGACGTCGCCAGGCGCGAACAAGCAATCGCACGCATCCCAGAACGACGCGGAGCGCTCGTCCGCACGCGGATCGCGCACGCCGCCACCGCTCCGGCGCAGCGTGTTCTCGAGAATGCGCGCGTCGAGCTCCGTCATTCCCCAAAATTCGCGGTTCTCGCGAGCGACCTCTTCCATCGCTTCGCGCCTGCGTTCTGCGGCGGTCTTGCGCTTCGTCGCCATTCGAAGGGACTCTACATCAGTGGCGCTGCTCGACGCGCTGGCAGCTGGGCTACGCGCGAAGAGGGATCGCGAAGCACTCGCCGTCCACGCGGATTGGCCTGAGTCACGGACGGACGCGGCGGCGCCTTCGCAAGAATCCGAGCACGAGCACGCAAAGCCACGTCGACGACGAACCACCTGCGTTACAGCCGGAATCGGTCGTCTCCACGGTCACACCTTCGAAGATCTGCATCGGCGACATCGCGTCGTCGAAGATGACCGTCGAGAGCGAGAAGTCTCCACCATTCTGGACGGCCAGCACCGCACCGCGTGTGGCCGCGAGCCTCGTGACCGATTCCCGGCCGGTCGTGCCTTGCATCTGGCCTGTTTCATCGAAGAACACGAAGACTTGCTGACACGTCGCGATGTAACCGGTGACGGTCGCGACGAGATCCATACACGGCTGCGGCAACTGGACGTTCGTCGTCGCGAGCGTACCGTCGGGTGCGAGCCGTGTGAGCTGGGCGCCTTCGGCGGTCGCGAAGAGCATCGCGATCGTGCCGGCGCGCATCGCGACGTTTGTCGACCATCGAGGTGTGGTGCCAGACATGCGCCCGAGCTCGATATCGCGGACGGTCGCCGCGCCGAGCCGACCGACCATGTGCACGTGCGTGTTGTCGCTGTAGGTCATCGTCCAGCCAACCGGATGCCATCTTCGAGTGCGTCGATCGCGAGCGATGGTGCGCTGGCAACGCCGGGCTCGGGCTGCTCGTCGGGCACGACGATCATCTCGAGCTGATTGCCACTCGTGTCGTACCGCAGCACCTGGCGAGGCTTCGATGCGATAGCGAGCCAGTACGAACCACCGGCGAACGTGACCGCGGCATCGCCGTCGAGCGCGAGCTCTGCGATCGAAGCACCGTTTGCGAACCAGCCCACGTGTTCGCCGACGACCACCGTGGACCCGAGGCCATCGCCCGCCACGGCGTGTGCATTCACCACGAGGGGCTCGGATAGCTCCGTGGTCGACAGCAGCGCACCGGAGCGATCGAGCTCGACCAGGTCGGTCTGGAACCGCAGCGGATCCTCGTCGTAGTACGTGTGACCGACCAGTGCGACGAAGTGATCACCTGCGGGGCCGACCGCACGGAGGTGGAATGCCTCGCCGTGATAGACGGGGGGTGACGAGTCCTCGTCGACGCAATCGTGCGCACCGGGCGGGCAGCCACAACCCGTCGCAACCAGCGTCAGGACGAGCCATCGATTCAGCACGGTGATGACCTGTCTTCAAGTTTCGGCCCACGCGCAAACGTCCGTAACTCGGTCATCGGTCCATGATAGACCGCGCGAAAGCTGACGGACTGGTGAAACCGACGGCCCGGCGAGTCATCTCAGCAGCTCGAAGTCGACGGTGCCGAGCGCGACCCCGACCGGCCACTTCGGCTCCGGCCACGGCTTGCCCTCGGCGGGCGGCAGCATCGGCAGGAGAGGTCCGAGCTCGCTCTCGATCGTCAGCTCGTGCTCGCCGACGGTGTGGCCATGGAGCGTGAAACCGATCGCGTTCCAGCGTGGCGCGAGCTCGCCGTCGAACACGACGTGGCCGTCCCACTTCACGGTGACCCTGCGGGTCCCGCCCGGCGCGAGCCAGATCGTGACGTGCTGATCGTTGGGCATCAGGTTCGGAACCAGGGCGCGGACCTTGCGGTCGAGGGTCCACCGGAACGGCCGGTCCGCGTCGTGCGGCCCGGACCACTTGCCGATCAGGTACGGCTCGGCCAGCGGATAGCCCAGACGCCACCGTCCCTTCTGACCGGCGAGCTTGTTCTCGAACAAGAGATTTGACGGCGGCAGCACCGGATAGTTTCCGACCGCGTGGTCCCAGCGCTGGATCCCGACGTCGTGACGGAGCGCGAACACGAGGTTCGCGGGGAACTGGAACGGGTTTCCGATTCGCGCGTAGATGTTGCGCAGCGGGCGCGCGAACCGCTTCGGTAGCTTGTCGCAGCACGAGGGCTCGAGGCCGTCGGGTGCCGGCCGGCCGGCCTTGAAGTCGGTGGTTCGCCACAAATTCCAGGCCACGAACGGCGCGAGCATGGCGACCGCGACGACGTGCCAGGTCACCCGCGGAACCCGCGGCCAGCGCGCGACGAGCCGGCCGCCGCGCCAGAGCAGCGCCGCGAGTCCGACGACGACCGGCAGCGTCATGCTGCACAGCCGCCGGTTGCCGAACGACGCCATGCCCCAGTAATCGAAGATCGAGCTGTTGAGGTAGACCTGCAACGCGACCGCGAGCAGCAGACCCGCCGCCGCGAGCCACGACTTGCGAGGAAGGGCGAACAGGCCGAGCACGCCGGCGTAGGCGAGCGGATGCGTCGAGAACCAGCCGTTGCGCGCGGAGTACAGGAGCTCGAGGATCATCGGCGAGCCGAGCCGGGTGTACGCCCCACCCTGCGGCGCCGCGAAGAACCCGCCGTAGGTCACCTTCCAGTACACGAGCTGCGGAGAGAACACGACGAGCGCGACGACGAGCACGAACGCGCCGCCGAGCACCGCCCGCAGCGCGAGGCGCGGCGTGCGCGCGCGCAATGCACGGACCGCGGTGACCGCCGCCTCGAGCGCGACGACGATGCCGAGCCCGAGATCCTGCATGCGAATCAACATCGCCGCGCCGAGCAGCGCGCCGAGCGCGAGCCAGCGCCACGCATCGGTCCGGCCGATCGTGATCGCCCAGTACCCGAGGAACCCGGCGCACGCGAGGGTGTCGAGCGCGTGGCCGTAGCTCGGCATGTACGTCGCGTAGTAGGTCAGCGCCGTCCCGAGCAGCCCGCACACGCCTGCATAGGCCGGCGCCCAGCGGCCGCCGGCGAGCGTGCGCGCGACGAGCATCGCGATCGCGATCGCGGCCCACGCGGCGAGCACGCTCGACAGGAACACGAAGCGCTGGTGCCACTCGGTGTAGCCGTGCGACGGGATGTCGGCGCCGAGCAAGTTGCGGAGCTCCGCGAGCCCGGCGGCCGTCCACACGAGCGGCGTCCACAGGAGCGGCGGTCCGATCGGGTGCGGGATCACCTTGTGGCCGTTGGGCCCGCGCGGCTGGTTCCACGGATCGCCAAAGCCGGCGAGGTCGTTGTCGAAGTTCCAGTCGAGGTCGAGCGCGGTCGAGCGCGCCATCAGGTACATCATGTGGCCGTCGCCGCGCGCGAGCACCGGGCGGTACTCGCCGTCGCCGCGCGGTGCGGCCGGGTTGCCGCCCATGTCGTCGTTCGTGCAGTACATGCCGAGCACGAGCAAGAACGCGATCGCGACGAGCCAGCGCGGCGGCCCGCCACGTACGAACCAGCGCACCGCGGCGCGCACGCGAGTCACGAGCGCAGCACCGGCCGCGGCCAGCCGAGCGCGAGCGATGCCGCGACCCGACCCGCATCGATCACGGCACGCGCGACCAGCACGGTCCGCGCACCGGTCGCCTTGCCCGCGCCGCGCCGGCAGAACTCGACCGGTACCTCCACGACGCGCGCGCCTTCGCGAGCCGCACGGATCATCCGCTCGCCCTCGGCGAACACGCCACCCGCGACGAGCGGGCGATGCAGCAGCTCGCGGCGCGCCAGCTTGATCGAGCCTGGATCACCACCCGGCGCGCCGAGCCCGCGGACGAGCCTCTCGTAGCTCCACGACAGCGCGCGGCGATACCGCGTGTAGACCTCGCGCTTGTTCGCGCGCACGCCGATCACGAAGTCGGCACCATCGTCGACGGCCGCGGCCATCGCGAGCAGCGCCGTCATCGGCCACTGGCGATCCGCGCTCATCAGGAACACCCAGTCGTGGCGCGCCGTCGCGTAGAGCTCGCGCATCGTCGCCTCGATCCCGAGGTTATCCGCACGATCGACTACCCGGACTCGCGGATCGGCGGCGGCACGTGCGCGCACGATCTCGGCGGTGCGATCGCGCGAGCCGTCGTTGCAGACGAGCACCTCGAGCCGCTCGGTGACGCGCGCGCCGATCGCGATCGCATCGTCGACCGTCGCGCCGATCGAGGCCTCCTCGTCGAATGCGGGGACCACGATCGACAGCGACGACAGCGCCATCACCGGACCAGCGGTCGGGCCAGGGGACGGGCCAGGGGACGGGCCGGATTGCCGATGACGGTGAGCCCTGCCGGCACGTCGTGGGTGACGACGGCGCCGGCGCCGACCGTGGCACCGGCGCCGATCCGTACGCCGCACAAGATCGTCGCGCCCGAGCCGATGGCCGCGTCCTCCTCGACCCAGGTCTCGGAGAGCGTCCAGTCGTCGGGGCCCTTCGGCGAGCCATCGGCGTTGCATGCGCGTGGATGCTTGTCGTTGACGAAGGTGACGCCGTGACCGATGAACACGCGATCGGCGATCCGCACGCCCGAGCAGATGAAGCTGTGCGTCGAGATCTTGCAGTGGTCCCCGATCGTCGCGTCGCGCTGGATCTCGACGAACGCGCCGACCCGCGAGTACGCGCCGATCCGGCAACCGTAGAGGTTCACGAACTCGTGGATCGTCGTGCCTTCGCCGACGATGACGTCCGGCGCGATCGACTGAAATCTTCGGGACATCGTGACCTCCGCCGATTCGTGCACGAGTCGCCGACGGGGATCAAGCGCGCGCGGTGCTACCCTCGCAGCGTGCGATCGGCTGTCACAATCGCCGGCATTGTGCTCGCCATCGCGCTCGGGCCGCAGGTGGCCTCTGCGGGCACCGTCCGCGGCCTCGTCTTCGACGATACGAACGGCGATGGCCTGTTGTCCGCGGGTGAGCGTGGCGTCGCGGACGCGGTCGTCGCCTACGATGTCCTCGCATTCGCGACGACCGACGCGGCCGGCCAGTTCGAGCTCGCGATCCCGAAACCCGCGAGCAACATCGTCTGGGTCCGCGTCCCCGAGGGCTTCGTACCGGGCCCGGTGTGGAAGCGCATCGTCGCCGACGAGACCATCGAGCTTCCGCTGCGGCGGCTCGCCGAGCCCGTGCACGGTCCGCTGACGTTCGTGGTCACGGCTGATACCCACCTCGATGCCGCGCAGCCGTTCGCGACGGACCTCCGTGACGTCGCGCGCGCCGCCACCGCGCTCGATTCGCCACCTGCGTTCTTCACGATCCTCGGCGACATCACGCAGAGCAACAAGGACCACCAGTTCGATCTCGTCGAGGCGTCACTCGTCGGGCTCGGCGTCCCCTACATACCCGTCCCGGGCAACCACGACTGGTACGACGGCGGCGAGGCGTGGTTCCGCCGCTACGGCCCCGACAACTACAGCTTCGATCTCGGCGGCGTGCACTTCGTCGTCTGGAACATGTCGCTGCCCGAGGAGGCGATCACGCAGTACCTCGGTGCCGAGCTCGCACGCGTCGACCCCGCGATGCCGATCGTCGCGCTGACCCACGCGCCGCCGGTGCCGCCGATCCTGGACGCGCTGCGCCGGCTCGGCGTCGACTACGTGCTGACCGGCCATACCCACACGAACCGCGCCGTCGATCACGGCGGGCTGATCGAGCTGACGACCGAGCCGCTGCTGATGGGTGGCCTCGACTTCACGCCGGCCGGCTATCGCGTCGTCACGCTCGATGGCGGCGTGCTGTCGTCGTATCACCGCACCGTCGTCGACGAGCCGTTGCTCGCCATGATCGCTCCGGCACACGGCGGCTGCCTCGCACCCGGTGGCGGCCCACTGATCGTCGCCGCCGAGCTCGACGCCGGCGGCGCCAGCGTCACCGCACGCGTCGACTGCGGCACGCCGATCGCGCTGCGTTATGCCGGCAGCTGGAGCTGGCGGACGGAGCTGCCGGCGCTCGCGTCGGGCTCGCACACGATCGCGATCGACGCGCGCGCGCCGTCGGGCACCCGGGTGTCGCGCACTTTTACTGTCGAGGTCTGTGCGCGGCCCGTCGCGGCGTCGGCGCCGGCGCCCGCTGGTACCAGCTGGCCCCAGCTCGGTGGCAACGCGCGCCACACCGGCGCCACGCCTGTCGCGATCGCGCCGCCACTTGGCCAGCGCTGGGCATCGACGGTCGGTGGCCACGTGCTCGCCGCACCCGTGGTCGCCGGTGGCCTGGTGTTCGTCACCGCCACCGATCTCGGGGATGGCCGCACCGGCGGCGTCGCCGCGATCGATCTCGCGACCGGCGCGATGCGGTGGCGCGTCGCCACGCCATCCCCCGTGCGCGGGAGCCCGGCCGTCGCCGGCGACACCGTCGCGATCGGTCAGCTCGACGGCACGGTGCTCGGTCTCGACGTTGCCACCGGCGCGATCCGCTGGCGCTACGAGCTCGGCGCCGGGCTCGCGCCCGAGGCCGCGACCCTGTTCGCCGCGCCGACCGCCGACGCCGGTGACTTCCTCGTCGGGACCCAGCGTCACCTCGCCGCGCTCGGCAGCGACGTCGGCGCGGCGCTGTGGCGCGTCGATCCGGTCCCCGATGCGGGCTACAGCCAGTCGCTCGCATCTGTCGCCGTCGCCGACAACATGGCGATCGGCGTGTTCCATCGCGAGCTCGGCGGTGTGGTCGCGTGGGATCGCGCGACCGGCCGCGAGCTGTGGCGGCTCGTCGGCGAGCCCGCGATCGCGATCAACGCCACGCCCGTGATCGCCGACGACACCGTGTACATCGTCAACGGCGCGACCGAGGTGTTCGCCCTCGACCTCGCGAGTGGCGACATCCGCTGGCAGGTCAAGCTCGACGACGCGGGCTTCGACTGGGGCAACGCGACGTTCGGGACCCCGGCGATCGCGGACGGCGTGCTCGTCGTGCCGACGCTCTATCGCGATCTCGTCGGCCTCGACGCCGCGACCGGCGCGGAGCTGTGGCGCTACGCCGGCACGGCCGGCCCGCTGCGAACCACGCACTATCGCGGCAGCCGCGAGGCCGGCTTCCAGGCGTCACCGGTGATCGCGCGCGACCTCGTGTGGGCCGTCGACACCGCCGGGCGGCTGTCGGCGCTCGAGCTCGCGACCGGCC
>JACCTC010000038.1 GCA_013812655.1 Deltaproteobacteria bacterium
TCTTCTCGACGCCGTCGTCGGTGAGCATGGCGGAGTGCGCCTTCTCGTCGACGGTGTAGTCGACCTCGCGCTTGAGGCGCGGGATCATGCGGTCGATCTTGACGTAGAGCTCGCCGGACTCCTCGGCCGATCCCGAGATGATGAGCGGCGTGCGGGCCTCGTCGATCAGGATCGAGTCGACCTCGTCGACGACGGCGTAGTTGAGGCCGCGCTGGACCATGCGATCCGGCGACGTCTTCATGTTGTCGCGCAGGTAGTCGAAGCCGAACTCGTTGTTCTGGCCGTACGTGATGTCGCAGTTGTAGTTGTGCTGGCGCTCGAAGTCGTCGAGGCCATGGACGATCACGCCGGTGGTGAGCCCGAGGAAGCCGTGCAGCCGGCCCATCCACTCGGCATCGCGCTTGGCGAGGTAGTCGTTGACGGTGACGACGTGCACGCCCTTACCGGACAGCGCGTTCAGGTAGGTCGGTAGCGTCGCGACGAGGGTCTTGCCCTCGCCGGTCTTCATCTCGGCGATCTTGCCCTGGTGCAGGATGATGCCGCCGATCATCTGGACGTCGTAGTGCCGCATCCCGAGCCTGCGGATGCCCGCCTCGCGGACAACGGCGAACGCCTCCGGCAAGAGCTCGTCGAGCGTCGCGCCCTTGTCGAGCCGCCGCTTGAGCTCCGCCGTCATCGCCTTGAGCTCGTCGTCGCTCTTGGGCTTCATCGATGGCTCGAGCTCGGCGATCCGGTTGACGAGCGGCTGGAGCTTCTTCAGCTCGCGTTGGTTCTTGCTGCCGAAGATCTTCTGTAGGAATGCCATGGTGTTCGGAGGCCTTCGGCCTGCCGCCACTCTTACCACGAAGTCGCTATCGGACTAGCTGCCTATCCAGCCAGCGCACGGCGCGGCCAGGCCACGCCAACTCACCAGAATGGTTGTGCTCAGCGCGCCGGCCGGAAGCTGCGCAGGAAGCTCCAGAGGTCGTTCTTGACGTCGAACGAGGTCTGGCAGGTCGCGACGCGGCGGTGATCCTCGTCGAGGATTTCCGCAGGCAGCTCGGTGAACGTGCGGAGCGGGTCGCTCCAGCGGATGTCCTTCTGGCCGACGAGCTCGTATGGCTTGCCGTCATCTCCGACGAACGACAGCTCGTAGCGGATGATCCGCTGGCCGACCGGACGGATCGTGATCGTGCCCTCGGCGTCGACACCCGAGGCGATCGGCGGGGCATGGACGACGCCGCGCAGCGCCGCCTTGCCATCCCCGAGGTGCTTGCGCGTCGATGCCGCATGCGCGGTGACCTCGAACTTGAACGGCCGCCGCACGCCCGGCTCGGCGTCCATCTCGATCGTCCCCGCCATCGTCTCGGAGAACTCGAAGCCCATGCCGTAGCGTACCCCGAAAATGAGAACCGGCCGTCACCCGCACGAGGTGACGACCGGCACCGCTAACCCGTTCGCTCTCTAGTAGCAGGTCGCGAACACGAACGACTCGCAGGTGCAGCCGGTGTCGCCCGACTGGCAAGCCGTGCCATCCGGCTTCTTGCAGTTGAGGCCGGTGTAGCTCGCGCGGCAACCAGCGGCGCCGAAGCAGTCCGCCTCGTGCTGGTAGGCCGGGCAGGTCGGGGCCACGTCACACGTGGTGACCTCCGAGCATGCACCCGTGAAGCAGCCGTCCGCACCGGTCAGCGGGACCGAGCCGGCCGGGCAGGCGGGCTTCGTACCGCAGGTAGCCGCGCCGCCACAGGTTCCGGCGGGATCCGCCGGCTCGCACGTCGACCGCGACTCGTCGCAGTGGTTCCAGCCCTGGGCCTGCGCGTCTGCATCGCTCTCGCAGATGCAGCTCGTCTCGCAGGTGCCGTTGGTGCAGTACGCGCCGGCGGCACAGTCCGCATCGGTGGTGCAGGTCGGCTCGGCGACCGGCACGCAGGAGCTGCGGTCATCGCACTCGTAACCGGCGGGGCAGTCCGCGTCGGTGCTGCAGAAGCCAGCTTCCTCGCAGGTGCCAGGGCTCGTGGACGTCGCGCCCTCGCAATAGCAGCCAGCCGCGCAGTCGCGGTTGTCCTCGCAGCTCCAGCCTTCAGGGCTGCCACCTCCATCTGAGTTGCCGCCGGAGTCACCGAAGTAGAGCTGACAGCCGGAGAGGCCGACAGAGACGACAGCCAGCGTGAGTGCAAGGCCGAGGGAGGAGAGCGACTTGGTCATGGGTGTGGATCCTTTGGAAGCGTGCGGTAGTCGCAGCACGAAGCATTGGTCGTGCCATTCCGGCAGCGCGACTGAACTGATGGAGAATGCATGAACGTTTCGACCCCGGCATCGGATCTGTTGGAAGCCGGCGACCAATCCCTGACAAAAATGCCCGAAATATCGCCGCTCCGCAGGACTGGACACTGACACCTCGTGGCGAGGCGCGACGTCGGCCGATCGGCGGCATGTAGGACACGCCTGGCCGGACCGCGGAAAACCCGGGAGGTGTGGCTCGCCGTTCACAGCTCGTGTATCGAAGCGCCACGGCAGGAGCCGGCAGCCGTCGACGGATCCGTCACGGTCCGGAGGGTCCGTCCGAGGTGCGATCCCGGCGGGAGCGGACTTCACACGAGCTCGTCGACCGCGTGGATCGTCTCGCGCAATCCGTGCTGCGGACGGAACCCGAGCTCGGCGGTCGCGCGCCGGCCGTCGACCATGCAGACGTAGCGAATGAAGTCGAGCTCGGCGACCGGGAAGCTCGAGAACCCGAGCCGGAACGCGAGCGACAGGAGCGGCTTGGCAAACGGGTGCGGGATCGCGACCGGCTCGCGCTGAAGCTCCTGCAGCACCGTGGACAGCGGCACCTCGCCGGGGCCGACGATGTTGTAGATGCCACGCCGCGCGGGTGCGAGCGCGCTCACGATCGCCTCGGCGACGTCCTGGACGTGAATCAGCTGCACCATCGGATCGAAGCCGAGGAGCACCGGCGGCCGCTCGATCCGCAGGTAGTTCGACGGCGCGTTGTGCACCGGGCCCACGATGTGGACCGGCCGCAGGATCACGGTCTCGACCCCGGCGGCGCGCCACAGAAACGTCGACACCAGGTGATCGATCTCGACGAGATCGCGCATCTGCGGGAAGCGCTGGGCCGCGAGGAGCGGTGCCTCCTCGGTGAGGAACTGCGGGTTGTCGGGACGCGGCCCGTAGACATTCGCGCTCGAGAGCAGCACGACCTTCGGTACGCGGTAGGCCTGGCAATACTCGAGCAGCTTCGTCGTGCCGGTGATGTTCCACGAGTAGAGCTCGGCAGGCCGCGCCCGTGGATCGTGCATGACGCCGAGGTGGACGAGCGCGTCGACATCGCCGGCGCGGAAGACGTCACGCGCCTTCTTGCTGCGAAGATCGACGAGGTGATGCTCGATGTCCTTCGGGCGTCCCGGCATCGGCCGGCGATCGAGGCCGACGATCTGGTAGTCGAGATCGTGGTGCAGCCGGCGCGCGACGATGCGGCCGAGCCGGCCCGAGATCCCGGTGATCACGACCTTGCGCAGGCGATCACCCACAGGGTTTCCTCCCTCCCAAGGTGATTTCGATCGGCACTACGTGCCGACCGAAATTCGATCTCGGGTCGTCGGTCACCAGAAGACGTGTTCGCGCTCACGGAGCCCCACGTGGATCATCGACTGGATCCGGTTCTTCACGACCTTGACCTGCTCGTCGAGCACGTCGTCATCGTCGTCGGCGTCGCCGGTGAACGTCATGGGCTCGCCGAAATAGACCCGGTATTTCACCGGGAGCGGTACGAGCGGCACGAACGGCGGGTACGGCACGATCGGGAACGATGGCGTGCGGAGCAGGCGGGCGAGCGGCGCGACATTGATCGCGGGCGCTTGCTCCTCGGCGCCGATCACGGCAACCGGGACGATCGGCGCGCCCATCTCGAGCGCGAGCCGCATGAAGCCCTTGCCGAACTCGGCGAGCTGGTAGCGCTTCGAGAACGGCTTGGAGATCCCGCGCGCACCCTCGGGAAACACCAGCACGGCTTCCTCGGCGGACAGCAGGCGACGGCAGTTCTCGGGCGTCCCCGTGATCTGGCCCCAGCGCGCGAACAGATACGAGGCGAACGGCACGCTCGGCACGAAGTACTCGACCATCGACCTCACGAGGCGCGGCTGCGCCGGCTCGAGAAAGGTCGCCGCACCGATCACGAGGCCGTCGAACGGCAGCTGCCCCGAGTGGTTCGAGACGAACAGGACGCGCCCGGTCGCCGGGATGTGCTCGATGCCGAACGCGGTCGCGCGGAAGTAATGACGGTAGAGCCAGGTCGCGAGCCGGACCGCGATCTTGAGCGAGTCCTTCGAGAGCCCGAACTCGTCGTAGCCGAACTCGTTGCCGCGGACGACGAGCGCCTGGGTGCGGCCGACGAGGTCGTCATCGGGTGGGCTCCCGCGCAGCTGGCGAAGACGATCGAGGAGGCCCACGCGCGGAGTATGCATCCCCCCGCGTGCGTTATGCTCGCACCGTGATCGAAAGCTTCGTCGACCTCACCTACCGCGGCTTGCCGCTGGGCAGACGCATCAAGCTGACCCAGGTCAGGCCGAGCACCGGCTACCTCGAGATGCCGACGCCGATGCCGGTCGGCACGCAGATCGCGATCGCCACCGACGACGGCCCCGCGCTCGACGCCGTGGTGACGCAGATCTACGAGCAGGTCGGCGGCTCCGATCGCGTGCCCGGCATGATCGTGCGACCGGCGATCACCGACGAGGCCGCCGCAACGTGGTGGAAGGCGCGCGTCGCGCTCCCGGAAGCCACGGTCGCGACGGCGCCGCAGCGCGCGAAGCCGCTGACCGTGCGCCCACGCTCGCACACGGTGCCGCAGCCGCCGCAGTCCGAAGCGCCGACCACCACGCCGCTGACCACCGAGGTCACCGCGACCAAGGAGCTGTCGGTGTACGTCGCCGAGACGTTGACGACCGAGGTCACCGCGACCAAGGAGCTGTCGGTGTACGTCGCGGAGATGCCGGCAGCTGCGCCGGCACCAGAGAGCGGCAAGCGCACGATGGTGATGGATGCCGTGCATCAGGACCTGCTCGCCGAGCTGACCGCGAGCGACAGCGGTGGGCTCGAGCACCTCGTGCGGTCGACCGGCGAGCACGACGTCGTCGACGACGGCAAGCGCACGATGATCATGGATGCGGTCGATCCTGCGACGCTCGGCCTCGAGGGGTTGACGGCCGGCGCGAGCGGGCCGCAGCGCGCGATCAGCCAGAGCGACGTGACCGATGACGAGCCCGAGGGGAATGGCGACAAGCCAAAGGGCACGCCGCCGAGCGGCGTCCCGAGTGGCGTCAAGAAGCGGAAGAAGAAGCGGTGAGCGCGGCCGCGCCGCCGCGGGTCAGGCGCGGGCAGACGCTCGGGATCGTGGCGCCCGCGGGTCCGGTCGATGTCGACCGGATGAAGCGCGGCCTGGCGCGGCTCGGCGAGGCGTTCGAGCTGCGCATCGCGGACAACATCTTCGCCGAGCGCTCGCCGAACGTCCCGAGCTACCTCGCGGCCTCCGATGCGGCACGGGCCGCCGAGCTCAACGCGATGCTCGCCGACCCAGATGTCCGCGGCATCGTGCTCGCGCGCGGCGGCTACGGCTTGATGCGCATCCTCGACGAGCTCGATGCCGCGTCACTCGTTCGCGATCCCAAGCCGATCGTCGGGTTCTCCGACGCGACCGCGCTGCTCGCGTGGGCCCACCACCTCGGGGTCCGCGGGATCCACGGCCCGATGGCGGTGCAGCTCGGCGATCTACCTGCCGAGGATGTCGCGCACCTCGTCGCGATGTTGAGCGAGCCGCGCGTGCCGGGCCTGCGCCCGTGGTTCCTCGCGTCGCACGGCACCGGCGTGCACCGCGGGCCGCTCGTCCCCGCGAACCTGACGCTCGCGTCGATGCTGGTCGGCAGCCCGTGGCCGCTGCCGCTCGCCGGCGCGATCGCGCTCTTCGAGGAGGTCGGCGAGCGACCGTACGAGCTCGATCGCTACCTGACGCAGCTGTCACTGACCGGTGCGATCGCCGAGACCCGGGCGGTGATCGTCGGCGAGCTGCTGCGCTGCTGGCCGCAGCTGTGCTCGCGCTGCACCGATGCCGGGCCGCCGGCGGGCGGGACCGATGCAGACGACGCGGCGCTATTCACCGTCCTCGAGCGGCTCGCCGCTGCCGATCTGCCGGCCGCGAGCGGTGCGCCGGTAGGTCACGGCACGCGCAACGAGGCGGTGCCGTTTGGCGCGGCGTGCGTGCTCGATCTCGATCACCACACGATCGAGATCACCGAGGCCGCGGTCGCCTGAGAGGGGACAGGCTACACAAACTCAACTTTCTCCTCGGCCAGGAGAAAGTTGAGATCATGTAGCCTGTCCCCTTCGCGTAAGTTGCAGCGATCAGTGAAAGACCGGGTCGTCGTCGGTGCCCATGTCGATCGCGCCGAACCGCTCCTCGTAGCGCTCGAGGTTCTTCTGCAATGCCTGGAGTAGCCGCTTGGTGTGGCGCGGTGACGAGATCACGCGGGTGCGGACCTTCGCGCGCCCGTTGCTCGGCTGGATGAAGGCAAAGTCCAGCACGAACTCGTTTTCGGTGTGGTTGACGAGGACGAGGTTCGAGTAGACGCCCTGCGCGATGTCATCATCGATCTGGACCTGCAGCTTGGGCGTGGGAGGCGGCTCGTCCGACATGCCGCCACGGTACCCGACCGCCGATTCACCCGTGTCGCGGGCCGCGTTGAATCGCGATCAGGCGGTGAGCCGACACCGGTCATCCGTCACGTCGCCGGGACGTCCCGGACGAAGCTGCGTCAGGAACTGGCCAGTATAGTGGCCACACCGAGTCCCACCAGTGACAGGTCCAGTCGCCGGATGTCCTCGCAACCCCGACCGCGAGGCCGGTTTTTGCCCCGTAAGCGCGTGTTTCCTCGTCGGCAAGCTTCCGAGCGGGCGTCAGCGCGAGCTGGCATCGAATCTGCTCATGGAATCAAGCAACCAAACGACAGCTCGCTGGTTCCTGGAGATAGGCCCCACCAGCTGTCGGAGTGGCTGACAACTGAAAAGCTTTCCGCGCGCGACGTAGCAGTCCAACGTTTCGACTCGGTAGATGATCCGCGGTTCCCTCCCCCTCATCCCGCAGGTCTCCCCCACTATCTGAGGCAACAAGTAGGCTCTACGATCTGCGCCCAGGCCCCAGTCAGGTCCCCCCTACTGGGGCCTTTATTTTTTCGGCGTTTCCCAAGGTTCCAGTCAGGTCCCCTGGCGACTACTGGGGCCTTTATTTTTCGGCGTTTCCCAAGGTTCCAGTCAGGTCGACTGGCGACTACTGGGGCCTTTATTTTTTCGGAGTTTCCGGTGTTCGGGTAACACTGCCGGGATGCGTGCGCTCGGTCTCGACGTCGGCAGCAAGACGATCGGCATCGCCTTGCAGGACGAAGCCGGCATCGCGGCGCATCCGCTCACCGTGCTCGCGCGCGCTGGCAACTCTGGTGACGCATCCGCGATCCGCGCGCTCGTGATCGAGCATGCGGTGACCGATGTCGTGATCGGAATGCCGTTCGAGCTGTCGGGGCGAGTCGGCCACCGCGCGCGTCTGGTCCAGCAGTTCATCACCGTGCTGAAGTCGGCCCTCGGGAGCGCGGCCGCGTGTCACGAGCAGGACGAGCGGTTCACGACGGCCGAGGCGCAGCGCGTGATGATCGCGGCGGACGTCAAGCGCGCACGCCGCAAGGAAGTGATCGATCAGCAGGCCGCCGCGCTGATCTTGCAGACCTGGCTCGATGGCCAGCGCGCCACGAAGTAAGTGGTAACTTCGCCGCGATGTCGAAGCGCTCGTTCCGCACCGCGCTGATCATCGTGATCGGCTCGCTCGCGATCGTCGCCGCGATCCTCGGCTTCATGATCCAGCGCGCACTCGCGTACCCCGACGATGCGCACGACGGCACCGGCAAGGACGTCGAGGTCGAGGTCGTGTCGGGGATGTCGTTCCCCGCGATCGCGTCGCTGCTCGCGGACAAGGATGTGATCGAGAAGCCGACGTGGTTCCGGCTGTTCGCGATGTGGGGCGGCAAGACCACCGAGGTCAAGACCGGAAAATATTTGATGAAGGACAACTGGACGCCGCGCAAGGTGCTCGACGTGCTGGTCACGGGCGTCAAGGAGGTGACGGTCAAGGTCACGTTCCCCGAGGGCAAGAACATGCTCGAGTACTTCGAGCTCCTCGATGCCGCGGACGTCGCGGACGCGAAGGCCCTCGAGACGCTCGCGCGCGACAAGACATTCCTCGGCAAGTACGCGATCACCGGCGACACGATCGACGGCTACCTGTTCCCCGACACCTACCAGTTCCGCGTCAACGAGAAGCCGGTCGTCGTCCTCGAGCGGCTGATCAACCGGCACCGCGAGGTCTGGAACGAGCTCGTCAGCAAGCACCCGCGAGACACCGCGAAGCTCAAGGACAAGCTCGGGTGGAGCGATCGCGACATCCTGACGATGGCGTCGATCGTCGAGAAGGAAGCGGTCGCCGCGAAGGAGCGTCCGCGGATCGCCCAGGTCTTCATCAACCGGTTGACCTCGCCGACGTTCAAGCCGAAGAAGCTCGAGACCGATCCGACGATCCGCTACGGCTGCCTGGTGCCGGTCCAGAAGTCGCCGCCGTGCGTCGCGTGGATCGAGATGTGTACGAAGGTCGGCAAGCAGGCCGGCTGCGAGCGGCTGCGGACCGCGCAGCTCCGCGACAAGGACAACCCCTACAACACGTACGAGCACGAGGGCCTGCCGCCTGGCCCCATCTCGAACCCCGGCAAGGCCTCGATCGAGGCGACGCTGTCCCCCGACGGCAGCGACTACTACTTCTTCGTCGCGACCCAGAAGGGCTCCACCGAGCACGCATTCGCACGAACGCTCGCGGAGCACCAGAAGAACGTCGCGAAGTACGTCTCGAGCGATCCCTGACTACAGCGCCGGGTTTGGCTGCGCGACGACGTCGATCCGGTTCTCGATGCTCACCGAGAACTCGGACCCCCCGACGCCGCCCGCCGGGATCACGCGGTTGGTGCGGACCAGCCGGAGCTCGTTGGTCGTCGCCTGATCTTGATTGGCGTCGAGCGAGCCCGCGGCAAGCATGTACGTCTGCTCGTCCGGGATCGACACCCAGTCGATGTTGTCGGCGCGGATCGCGGTCGAGTCGGCGCTCTCGCCCGAGTCCCAGGTGACCTTCAGCGGCAGCGTCGAGTCGACGGTCGCACCGGCCAGCGGCTCCTCGAACGTGTGGAAGTCCGGGCCGTCGACGCGGACGCCCGTGACCTCGTGCTCGCCGCTGATCACGTCGAGGATGTAGACCTCGTCGTAGCCGAGGCCACGACCTTCCCACTGGCCGTTATCGCCGACGTACGTCAGCGGGAACTCGCCGCTGTTGCCGGTGATCGTCACGGTGCCGGTCGTGACACCGACGCCATTGAGCATGATGCGCAGGGAAAACTCGGTGTCGAACTCCGCAGCCGCACGCGCGTTGGTGAGCCGCGGATCCGCGCTGACGCTGCCGTTGACGAGCAGCGTGTTGGTGCCAGTGCCCCCACTGTCGCCGGCGCCCGAATCGAGATCGCTACCGCCGCCGCAGGCGGTGAACAGACCGAGTGTAGAGACCAGCGTCGTCGCGAGAAATGAAGTCTTCATAAGAGTCTTGGAACCTCCTAGCCCTCCATTTTCACGAAGCGCGAACGCGTCGCAAGGAGGGGGAGGTCGCACCCGTGATCTGGATCGTGCGGATACGCCACGCCCCCACACGTCAGCAGCCTGACAGACGGAACGAATGTCTCGTGGTAGCGTCGATCCCATGAGTCTCGTGGGACAGATCGCCGAGCTTCAGAACTACGCGACGTACAAGGAGCTGTCGTGGGAGGGCAGCTTCGAGGACTACCTCGGGCTGGTTCGCAAGAACCCATCCGTGACGCGCAACGCGTATCAGCGGCTGTACGACATGGTGCTCTCGCACGGTGTCGAGGAGTACATCGACAACAAGAAGAAGCTTGTCCGGTACAAGTTCTTCCGCGACGACTCGCACGGCGGCCGCGATGCAGTGTTCGGCCTCGACGTCCCGCTGATGCGGCTGATGAACGTGCTGAAGAGCGCCGCGCAGGGCTACGGCACCGAGCGCCGGATCATCTTGCTTCATGGCCCGGTCGGCTCCGCGAAGTCGACGATCGCGCGCCAGCTCAAGAAGGGCCTCGAGGAGTACTCGCGCACGACCGACGGCGCGCTCTACACGTACTACTGGACGCTGCCGGGCCCGCTGATGGAGCTCGCCGGCGGTGTCGAGGTGTTTCACTCGCCGATGCACGACGAGCCGCTGCGCCTGATCCCGCGCGAGTGGCGCGCCGACGCGCTGACGAACCTCAAGCTCTCGAACGATGACTTCAAGGTCAAGGCCGAGGGCGACGTGAACCCGGCGTGCCGCCTCATCTTCAAGGAGTTGATGAAGCACTACGGCGGCAACTTCGAGAAGGTGATGTCGCACGTCAAGGTGCGCCGCCTCGTGCTCAGCGAGCAGGACCGGGTCGGCATCGGCACGTTCCAGCCGAAGGACGAGAAGAACCAGGACTCGACCGAGCTCACCGGCGATATCAACTACCGGAAGATCGCGACGTTCGGATCGGACTCCGATCCGCGCGCGTTCAACTTCGACGGCGAGTTCAACATCGCCAACCGCGGCATCCTCGAGTTCGTCGAGATCCTGAAGCTCGACGTCGCGTTCCTCTACGACCTGCTCGGCGCCACCCAGGAGCGCAAGATCAAGCCGAAGAAGTTCGCGCAGACCGACATCGACGAGGTGATCCTCGGCCACACCAACGAGGCCGAGTACAAGAAGCTCCTCAACAACGAGTTCATGGAGGCGCTCCGGGATCGCACGATCAAGGTCGACATCCCGTACATCACGAAGGTCAGCGAAGAGGTCAAGATCTACACGAAGGACTTCACGCGCGACCGCGTCGGCAAGCACATCGCGCCGCACACGCTGTACGTCGCCGCGCTGTGGGCCGTGCTGACGCGCCTCGAGGATCCGAAGAAGCACTCGCTGTCGCTCATCCAGAAGGCGAAGCTCTATGACGGCAAGACGCTGCCGGGCTTCACCCAGGACAACATCAAGGAGCTCCGCAAGGAGGCGAACCGCGAGGGCCTCGACGGCATCTCGCCGCGCTACATCCAGGACAAGATCGCGAACGCACTCGTCAGCGACAAGGCCGAGGGCGCGATCAACCCGTTCATGGTGTTGAACGAGCTCGAAAGTGGCCTCCGCAGCCACTCGCTGATCAGCTCCGAGGATCAGCGCAAGCGGTTCGGCGAGATGCTCTCGGTCGTCAAGCAGGAGTACGAGGACATCGTCAAGAACGAGGTCCAGCGCGCGATCAGTGCCGACGAGGACATGATCGGCAAGCTGTGCGCGAACTACATCGACAACATCAAGGCCTATACCCAGAAGGAGAAGGTCAAGAACCCGTACACCGGCCAGGATGAAGAGCCGGACGAGCGGCTGATGCGGTCGATCGAGGAGAAGATCGA
>JACCTC010000056.1 GCA_013812655.1 Deltaproteobacteria bacterium
ACCTCGGCCTGACCTCTGGCCCCGTGCCGATCGCCCCCGCACGCGCGCCGCCCGATGACCCTGGCTACGAGCTCGACTTCGGCACCTGAATTCCACGCCTCGCCACCGCTGCCACGGTGCCGACTGGGACGCTGCGCCGTTCGCTCGTCGGGAGGCTCGAAAATTGTCGCCTCGCTCACACTGCTTGCGCAGCCTTCGTCCCGCCGGTTCGGTTCTTGCCAAGCCCAGGCTGCGTTCGCCGCACCGAAAAGCCGCATCGATTCGCCTATCCTCCCGAATGTTTGCGGCGCTGGCTTTTGCCGTCCTTGTCGCAGTGGGGTGCGGTTCGAAGCAGAGCAGTCAGGCGCAAGCGCCGGCGACGACAGAGCCGGCGGCGCCCGGATCGGCAGAGGCCACACCCGCCGCGGGGTCCGCGGATGGGGCAGCGGGCGGCAAGTGTGCGGCCGAGGGCGGCAGCTGCACCGGGAAGGTCACGATGACGGCGTGCAAGCGCTGGGAAGAGGGTCCTGAGTGGTGTAGCGGCGATGGTATCGGCTGCTGCCTCAACCCGTGAGCTCCGCGACGGTTCGTCGCGTTGGCGAGCTGATCGCGACGGCTGATCGCCGGTCGCGGCGCGGCTAGGCACCCGCATCGCGTGCGCGACCCCAGCGCAGGTTCGTGCGCAGCGCGGAGTTGAACGCCGCGCTGCGGTGTCATCGGCAGGGCCTATCACCAGGAGCAGATTGTGTGGGTCGACGACAGTCGCTGGTTTCGCTGACGCCTTGTTCTTCTTTGGCGCCGGATTCACGACGACGGTGACTTCGAGACTTCGTCGCTGTCAGCGCAACTCACCCGCTTCGTTGAACGTCAATGTGACCTCGCCGACGGTGAGCGTTGATGGGCGTATGGTTCCTGCTGGAGTTGTCCACCAGCCGGAAACAATGGGCGTCGCCTTGCGGTCGATCTTCGACGTATCGAAGCGAAAGGTGTAGCGCGTGCCACGCACCACCACGGTTGCAAGTCCAGATCCGACGAAGGCAAACGTTCCTTGCTCTGGTCGCGCTTCGACTTCCGAGCGCATCTTGCGGTTGTTCCAGAGCACTTCTGCGCGCGCTGGCGAGTCGCGCCAGAGCGCGGTGGTCCGTGCCGATGCCACGCGTCGCGCCAGCTCCGGGATCGCCGCAACCAATTGATCCGATGCCACGACGAACTCGGCCGCGAGAAACTCGAGCCCTAGCAAGTAGCGCTCCGCTAGCACCTGCTCATCGCGTCCTTCGAGCAGCGCAGCGAAATCGGACATTGCGTGAGAGAGCGTCGTCGCCTTGGGATACGCGGGGTCGCGTCGGGTGCACATCAGCTCGATCCCGCCAGCGGGACCGCTCAGCATGAAGCGCGGTGGGCTCGTGCCAGTGGCCGAGATCTCCGCGCGCACCTGCGCGCCGGAAGGCAAGGTGCACCCAGCCATGAGGACGGTCCAACCGACAGCACGATGATCGGCGGGTACCTCTGCACGGACGAAGCCCAGCGGCGCGAGCGCGGGGAGCAGGTATCGATCGAAACCGTCGTGGAACGCCTGAGAAAGGGACGACCGTTTCGACATGGCAGCAACTCTATCAAGAGTGCCACGACCTCTCATGGGCGACGACCGCCATCAGCGTCTCGCGGAGCTCGCTCATGAACGAAGTTACCGTCGCAACCCGAGCACGCCACGTGTCGGCCTCGCGATGAAGAACTCACTCGTGATCCCACTGGTCGAGGCTCACCCATCGCATCGGCCGCTGTTGTTGCTCCGTTCAAGGAGACGCTCACGACAAAAGACCGCGATCCGATCGTTCGCTTAATCCTCGTCCTGTACCCACAGGATTCCGATCAGCTCGACGCTATCCTCCTGCGCGACGTAGATGAACAGCAGCGGGAACAGCTGGATCAGCAGCACCGACGGGATCCCCCACCGGAAGTAGCGCCGGTGGCGGGCGATCGGCTCGCCCTCGTTGCTCGGGCGGGCCGGTCCGTCGTAACGTATCGCCTTCACGAGGGAAACCAGAGCAAGCCACCTCACGTTTCTTGACCGGCGCCGATCAGGCACCATGTTGCGCCGCCCATGGAAACTGACCTCGCGAACAAGACCTTCATCGTCACCGGCGCCAACACGGGGATCGGCAAGATCACCGCCCGGGAGCTGGCCGCGCGTGGAGCGCACGTCATCCTCGCCTGCCGCAATCAGGCGAAGACCGATGCGGTCGTCGACGAGATCCGTCGCGAGGTGCCGGGCGCCCAGGTCGAGTACGTCCACCTCGATCTCGGGGATCTCGCCTCCGTGCGCTCGTCCGCAGCCGAGCTGCTCGCTCGCAAGCTTCCGATCCACGGTCTCATCAACAACGCCGGGCTCGGTGGCCAGCGAGGTCAGACCAAGGACGGCTTCGAGATCCAGTTCGGCACGAACCACCTCGGTCACTACTTGTTCACGCGCCTGCTGCTCGACCGTATCATCGAGAGCGGCCCGGCGCGGATCGTCAACGTCGCGAGCGCGTCGCACTACCAGGCGCGCGCCATCGACTGGGCGGTGCTGCAGCAGCCGACCAAGACGGTCACCGCGATGCGCGAGTACGCGGTGTCGAAGCTGTCGAACGTGCTGTTCACGAAGGAGCTCGCGCGCCGGCTCGAGGGCACGCAGGTCTCGACGTATGCGGTCCACCCGGGGGTCGTCGCGACCGATGTGTGGCGCCGCGTGCCGGGACCGTTCCGCTGGCTGATGAAGAAGTTCATGATCACGCCCGAGCGCGGTGCCGAGTCGAGCCTGCGCTGCGCGACCGATCCGACCCTGCAGGGCGAGTCCGGGCGCTACTACAGCGTCGGCGGCAAGGAGCAGCGACCGTCCAAGCTGGCGGACGACGGCACGCTCGCGCAGACGCTGTGGACCCGCAGTGCGGAATGGACCGGTCTGCCAGCGTAACCGGTTTAGGATGGCGGCATGCTGCTGCCGCTCGCTGCTGTCCTCTCGATGATGCACTACGAGGCCGATGTCCCGACCTCGGGCGGTGACTACGTCGACGTCGAGTTCGTGGTCCCCGCGGGGACCCGCGAGATCCAGATCCGCCACACCGATGGCTCGGAGGCGGTGATCCTCGACTGGGGCGTGTGGAGCCCCGAGGGCTTCCGCGGCTGGGGCGGCGGCACCGAGGACGCGGTGATCGGGATCGAGCAGTCGTCGCGCAGCTACCTGCCCGGCCCGATCACGCCGGGCACGTGGATCGTCGCGATCGGCAAGGCCAAGCTCGACGCCGCCGGCGGCCACTACGCGATCGACGTGATCTGCCGCGATGACGTCACGCTCGCGGTGCGTCCCAAGGCGACGTACGAGCCGAGGGTGCTCGCGACCGGGCGCCGCTGGTACAAGGGCGACTTCCACGTCCACTCCGCGGAGAGCGGCGACGCCAACGCCTCGTTCGATCAGATCGCGACGCTCGCCCGCTCGCGCGGCCTCGACTTCGTCAACCTCAGCGATCACAACACGAGCTCGCACCTCGCGCTCGCCGCCGCGGCGCAGCCGGCGCACGCCGACGTGCTGTTCCTCCGCGGCGCCGAGATCACGACGTACGCGGGCCACGGCAACGCAGTCGGGCTCGCGAGCTACGTCGATCACCGCATCGGGTTTCGCGGCCGCACGATCGAGGGCGTGCTCGGCGACGTCGCGGCGCAGGGCGCGCTGTTCATCGTCAACCATCCGACCCTCGACCTCGGCGACAACTGCCTGGGCTGTGCGTGGCTGCATCCGACGACGCCGTGGGATCAGGTCGCCGGCCTCGAGATCCTGACCGGACCGTGGAACCTCGTCGAGCGCGTGTTCACGCCGCGCGCACTGGAGATGTGGGACGGCCTGCTCGCCGATGGCCACCGGATCGCGGCGATCGGCGGCAGCGACGATCACCGCGCCGGCACGGGCACCGGCCTCACCGACTCGCCGATCGGCAGCCCGACCACGCTGGTCCTCGCCGACGAGCTCTCGGAGGCCGCGATCATGGAAGGCATCCGGCGCGGTCGCACGATCGTGCAGCTGCGCGGCCCCGACGATCCGCTCGTCGAGATGACCGTCGGCGACGCGCAGATCGGCGACGAGACGACCGCCGGCATCGCCGAGGTGGCGGTGCGCATCACCGGCGGTGCCGGCACGTTCGTCCAGCTCTGGCGTGACGGCGAGAAGCGCGCGCAGGTCGCGGTCACGAGTGATGCCTTCCGCCACACGTTCGAAGACGAGCCGGGCGCAGGACAGCAGCGGCGCTATCGCGTCGAGCTGATCAACGACGCCAACAACCGCCTCGTCGTGACCAGCCACATCTACGTGACCGGCACCGACGCGGGCGGCGGCTGCTGCGATGGGGGCGCCGGTACCGGCACGCTGCTCGCCGCGCTCGTGCCGCTCGCCTTGCTCGTGCGCCGCCGCCGCCTCGCTTTCCCCGTTCGCCGATAGCATCCGCTGTGGAACGGCTACATTCGCTCTACCAGCACTGGTCCTGGCTCCCTCACTTCCGCGCGATCGCGGAGACCGAGCATCTCGGTGCGGCGGCGAAGCTGCTCCATGTCACGCCACCCGCGCTGTCACGGGCGCTGGCGCGGCTCGAAGCGGCGCTCGGCACCAAGCTGTTCCACCGGCGTGGGCGAAACCTCGTGCTCAACGAAGCGGGCGCAGCGCTGCTGCGTGCTGTCCGCACAGCCATGCGGCAGATCGATGACTCCGTCCAGGACGTGACCCCCGCGGGGCAGACCGTTCATCTCAAGGTCGCCGCGCCAGGCCCGTACAGCGCGGTGCTGTTGCCGGCGATCGCGCGCGCGCGCGCGAAGTGGCCCAAGCTCCGCCTCGAGTTGATGGCCGCCCCCGAAGCGATCGTTCCCGCGCTCGTGCGCGGTGACATCGATGTCTGCTTGCACGAGCACGCGATCGCGAGCTCCGAGCTCGCGATCGAGACCCTCGCGGAGGTCCAGAAAGCGGTGACGTGCGCCGCGACCCACCCGGCGGCGCGTAGGCGCAACCTGACGGTCGCCGACCTCCTCGCGTTCGAGTTCGCGTGCCCGCCATCGTCCCCCGATGGCGTTCGCGAGGACGGCTGGCCCCCGGAGATCCCTCGCACGGTCGGGATCACGGTCGCGAACATGCAACTCGGTGTCGATGCGGCCGCGAGCGGGCAGTTCCTCGCGGTGATCCCGCTGCCGGTCGCGATCGGCAATCGCCTGCGGGCCGTCGCGGTGCGCGGCCTCACGATCCCTCCGACCCGGGTGTACGCGAGCACGCGGGTTCCGGTGTCGTCGACCAGTGATGCGGCCACGCGCTTCGTGGGCTTGGTTCGACAGCAGTTCGCGATGCTGACAAATCGTTAACCGCAAGGCAACGTGTCGTTAACAAACATTGTCTAGACGGTAACGTTCGAGTCGCCTATGAACCCGGCATCACAAGGAGTGCCGGACATGAAGATTCAGAGTTTGATTCACGCGATCGCGATCTCCACCTTGATCACGGGCTGCGCCGCGGGCGATGAGGACATCGACGTGGAGACCGACGCCTCCGATGACGAGCTGACCGCTCAGCTCTCCGGCGGCAAGGCCGACAGCAGCGATGCCATCATCCGCTCGTTGAACAACCGCCTCCAGCTCGGAGGCGCCCCCGCACGCCAGCTCTACGGGCTGATGGATGCCGATGGCGCGCAGGCCACGACGGTCGCGGGCTACCGCGTGCTGCGCGGACGCAGGACCGCATGCATCACCGATGGTCTCGATACGTACTGCGAGCTCGTCGGGGTCACCGACAGCGAGGCCGAGGACGGGTTTGCCGCCGGGCTCCACGGCAACACGACTACGTCGTCATCGAGCTACCTGCTCCGCCTCCTGCGGACCAAGACCGGCTCCACCACGAACGATATCAGCGTCCCGTGGTTCCGCTGCGTCCGTCAGGGTGGCGTGTGGTGCGGCGTCGAGGAGGCGCGCGAGCTCGACCTCGCGTTCGACAAGCTCCCGCCGCTCGGCACCGACTTCGTGTACGAGGGCTGGGCCATCCTCGCGGAGGCGACCACCACGGGCCGGTTTGCGGCGACGCCGCAGCTCACCCAGTACGTGCCGGCCTCGCTCGCTCTGGCCACCGCATACGTGTTGACGATCGAGCCGCGCCGCAACGACCCCGCGAGCCCATCGGACACGCACATCGTCGCGGCTTCGTTGACCGCGGGGAGCTCGAGCGCGCTGACGACCGAGCACGCCGCCGCGATCGGTACGGACTTCGCGACTGCCGCCGCGCAGTACATCCTCGCAACCCCATCGACCGCGTCGATGACCGACAACAACCTCGGCGTCTGGTTCGTGGCACCGAATGGCCCCGAGGCGCTGATGCTCCCGACCCTTCCCCAGGGTTGGATCTACGAGGGCTGGGTCGTCACCGGGACCGGACCCGCGATCACCACCGGGCGCTTCCGCTCCGGGATGGGTGCTGACTCCGACGGCGCAGGCCCGACCGCGGGTCCGCTCGGTGGACCGCCGCGCCCGGGCCAGGACTTCATCACGCCACCGCGTGACCTGGTCGGCGGCATGGTCGCGATCACCGTCGAGCCCGAGCCTGACACCGCCGCGGCGCCGTTCCCGATCCGCCCGCTGCTCGACATGGAGGTCACGTCGCTCGCGCCGCCCGCGACGCAGGAGCTCGCGAATACCAGCACGGAGCGTCCGTCCGGCAGCGTCGTCCTGCACTGACCGAAGGGCGCGTGCGTTACTTGAACGCGGTCGCGTCGAGGCCGTGGCGCTGGAGCAGGCGACGGAAGTTCGTGCGATCGAGGCCCGACAAGCGTGCCGCCTCGGAGACCGAGCCCTTCGCCCTCTCCATCACGCGCACGAGGTACGCCCGCTCGTAGGCCGTGCTCGCGCGGCGCTTTGCCTCGGTGAGCGGCAGCAGCTCCTCGTCGCCCTCAGCGGTCTCCACCGCCGGCTTGAGCACCGGTGACGACGCGCGGGTGCGCGCGCTGATCTGCACCGGCAACGACTCGGGACCGATGACGTCGCCATGATGCAGCGCGATCGCGTGCATCAGCGCGTTCTCGAGCTCGCGCACGTTGCCCGGCCAGCCGTAGGTCGCCATCACCTCGAGCGCATCGGGTGCGAGGCTCGGCGGTGAGGTCCCACCGTGCTTGCGCAGGAAGTGCGCGGCGAGCAACGGCAGATCATCGAGCCGCTCGCGCAGCGGCGGCACTGCCAGCACGACGACGTTGAGCCGGTAGTAGAGATCCTGGCGGAACCGGCTCTGCTCGACGGCGCTGCCGAGCTCGACGTGGCTCGCGGCGATCACGCGGACATCGATCTTGCGGACGCCGCTACCGCCGACCGGGCGGACCTCGCTCTCCTGCAGCACGCGCAGCAAGCGCGACTGCACGCCGAGCGGCATGTCCCCGATCTCGTCGAGGAACAGCGTGCCGCCCTCGGCCTCGACGAACACGCCCGGGCGATCCGTCGTCGCGCCGGTGAACGAGCCCTTCGTGTGCCCGAACAGCTCGCTGTCGATCAGCGACTCCGGGATCGCTCCGCAGTTGAGCGCGACGAACCGCCGCGCGCGCCGCAGCCCGCGATCGTGGAGCGCGCGGGCGACGAGCTCCTTGCCCGTGCCGCTCTCGCCCTGGATCAGGATCGAGACGTCCTGGCTGCCGAGCCGCGCGATCGCGGCGCGGAGCTTGCGCATCGCCGCCGAGGTCCCGACCAGCACCGAGTCCGTCGTGTCATCGCTGATCACCGAGACCCCGGCGAGCTGGCGGCGCAGCCGCGAGTAGCGCGCCGCCGACTCGACCATCGCCGACAGCTCGAACGGCTGGAACGGCTTGGTCAGGTAGTAGAACGCGCCCGCCCGCATGCACGTCGTCGCGGTGCTGGCCGTCTGGTCGCCGGTCAGCATCACGACCGATGCCAGCGAGCCGGCCTCGCGAAAGCTCTTGAGCACGTCGATACCGCTGATCCCGGGGAGCCCGACGTCCAGGATCACGACGTCCCAGAGCGCGCCGGCGGCGAGCTTGTCGAGCACCGGCCGCGGGTCGTCGAACAGCTCGAGCTCGTGGCCATCGGCGTTGAGCTTGCGCGCGATGATCCGGGTGACCTCGGGATCATCC
>JACCTC010000078.1 GCA_013812655.1 Deltaproteobacteria bacterium
GCAGGCGCAGCCGGTAATCGGCCGCGTGGGGATCCTGATAGATCCCCTCGAGCCGCTCGGTGTTGAACGAGCTCGAGCGGCGCACGACGCCGTGGACCTCGTAGCCCTTCGAGAGCAGCAGCTCGGCGAGGTACGAACCGTCCTGCCCGGTGATGCCGGTAACGAGCGCCTTCTTCACGATGGATTCTCCCTGTACCACGCGACCGTCTTCTGCAGCCCGTCGGCAAACGAGGTCTTCGCCGTGAAGCCGAACCGCTCGCGGGCGCGGCTGACCTCGAGGCGGCGGCGTGGCTGGCCATTCGGCTGCGCGGTGTTCCACGCGAAGCGCCCCTCGTAACGGGTGGCCTTCGCGATCAGCGTCGCGAGATCCTTGATCGAGATCTCGTCGCCGGTGCCGAGGTTGACCGGCTCGCTCGAGTCGTAGCGCTCGGCCGCGAGGATCATGCCCTCGGCGGCGTCCTCGGCGTAGATGAACTCGCGCGTCGGCGAGCCATCACCCCAGAGCTCGACGGTCTCGGCGCCCTGCGCCTTCGCGGTGACGAACTTGCGGATCATCGCGGGGATCACGTGCGAGGTCTGCAGATCGAAGTTGTCGCGCGGCCCGTACATGTTGACCGGGAACAGCATGATGCTGTTCATGCCGTACTGCTGGCGATACGCCTCGGACTGCACGAGCAGCAGCTTCTTCGCGAGCCCGTACGGCGCGTTCGTCTCCTCGGGATAGCCGTTCCACAGATCTTCCTCGCGGAACGGCACCGGCGCGAATTTCGGGTACGCGCAGATCGTGCCGGCGATCACCGTCTTCGGCACCCCCGCGAGCCGGCACTCCTCGAGGAGCTGCAGCCCCATCATCGCGTTCTCGAACAGGAACGTACCCGGCTGGTCGCGGTTCGCACCGATCCCACCGACGCGCGCCGCGAGGTGAAACACGATCTCTGGCTTGCCATCGGCGAGCGCGCGCCGACACGCCTCGCGATCGACGAGGTTGTACTCGCTGCTGCGGGGCGCGAACACGTTCGCGCCGCGCGCGCGCAACCCATCGACGACGAAGCTGCCGAAGAACCCGGCGCCGCCCGTCACGAGGACGCGCTTGTCTTGCCAGAATGCTGCCGACACCGGCGCCTCTCTTACATCAGTTCGACGGGCTTCGCCAGCCAGCCGAAACGGTAATGCGGAGCACAGTCGTCGACGCCGGACGGCGCCACTACCTCAGCGTTCTACAACCATCTCGAGGCTGTAGTAGCCGGGGATCGGAACACGTGCCTTGCGCAGGATCCGCGTCGTCTTCGTCCCGAGCCGACCGCCGACGCGGAACAGGAGCGGATCGAGGAGCGGGAAGCGCAGCGGGACGAGCTCGAGCGCGAGGATCTTCGCGAACCGATCGGCTTCGCGGACGAGTGCCTCGAACGCGTCGAGATCGACGTACTCGCGCAGGTGCGTCGGATCGAGCACCGACTCGCCGTCGCGCTTGCGGAAGTACCAGGCCCACGGGCGCTTGAAGACCGTCGTGATGTACGCGCGGCCGCCGGGCTTCAGCACGCGCCGGATCTCGTCGAGGTAGCGGCGCTCGTCGGGGACGTGCTCCATCACCATCGTCGAGATCACGAAGTCGAGCGAGCCATCCGGGATCTGCGGGACGTGATCGGCGGGCGCGACGACCGCCTGGATGAACGGCCAGCGGGCCGCGACGCGCGCGATCCGGGCCTCGGCGAGATCGACCGCATAGACCGGTCGTGACGGCGCGATCGAGCCAGAGCGCGCCAGCGCCGCGAAGTGCGGCCCGTCGCCGCAGCCCAGATCGGCGAGGGCGAGCGCGCCGTCTGGCAGGAAGCGCGCGGCGAGCGCCGGGATCGATTCGAGATCGAAGTGACGCGCGACCTCGTTGTAAGCGAGCTCGGCCATCAGCGCGGCCCGGGCTCGCTCGATGACGGCTCGATCGCCGACTCGATCGCCGCGCGCCGGATCCACGGCAGCGGGCGCGTGCGGAAGGTCTTGCGCTTGGTGTTCCAGTTCGTGACGTGCGCGTTGTAGGCGAAGAAACCAGCGCCGGGTGGATCGGTGTTGAGCGGCATGTAGCGATCTGTCGTCGACGATGCCGCCGAGGCGAACAGGAGCAGCAGCGCGGTCACGGCGCCGATCAGGCTGGCGCGGCTGCGCACCGCACTGTCGGCCGGGCGGCGCTGGACCCACCAGTACACGGCGTAGCCGGCAAGCACGAGGAGGCAGTAGGTGATGATGATCGTCGTGCGCGGGTACAGCTGGACGAGCTTGGTGTCCCACATCGTTCGCGCGTAATAGAAGCGGAGCAGCCACGCGCCCGCGAGCATCGCGACGGTGCCGATCAGCACCGGTGTCTTCCGCCCGAGCGCGATCGCGCCGCCGAGTCCGATCACGAGCACGATCGTGAAGAGGCCGACACCGCCGAGCTCGCCGATCGGCGGCCACACGCCGACGATGCCCGGCGCATCGCCGCGCCACATCGCGATGTACATCGGCTCGGCCTTGACGTCGAAGTACACGTAGTTGTCGACGACCGCGGCAGCGGGATCGAACAGCCCAGCGAGGTAGCGGCCGGAGATCAGCGCGAACGCCGCACCGGTGATCGCCATGAACAGCGTGGCCTTGCGCGGCGCCAGCTTCCACGGAAACAGCACGAGCGTCGCGACGAACAGGCCCGGCGCGGCCCACTGGAACCAGCCCGAATACGTGAGGCAGAGGACGCCGAACGCGATGCCGAATGCGATCGCCGCACGCGTGATCTCCAGCGAGCTCCGGACCGCGATGTCGCGCAAGTGCTGGAGGAAGAGGAGACACAGCGGCACGAAGACCACGAGCACGAGGTTCGAGAACGGCTTGTACGGCTCGACGAGCGGCAACACCGAGATCACGCCGATCGCGAGCGCCCACGGGGCCCGCAACAACAGTCGCCACGACAGGTACGCGACCGGGCCGAACGCGGCGGTGCCGAGGATCTGGAGGTGCTTGATCGCGTGGCCCGTCGAGAGGTCCATGAGATCGGAGTAGTAGTGGAGGACGTGGAGCGCGAGCGGCGGATAGAGCGGCGGCAGCGGCTCTCCGCGATGCAGCCCGGCTGCACGCTGGGCGAGGATGCCGACGTCGCCGCCCATGCCATTGAGGCCCCATGGCGTGCCACGCAACGCGACCAGGATGCCGCCCGCAATGAACGCGGTGACCAGGCCCGCGACCGCCGCGCACACGAGCCGCGACGTTGCCTCGAACCGCGCCGGCCGGTAGCGCGCGACGAGCACGAGCGCGAGCACGAGCGCGATCCCGAACACGAAGAACCGCAGGGCGAGGCTCGCGAGCGCGCTGATCTGGCCGAGCCGGTCGAGCGGGTAGACGCGGATGATCAGGCACGACACCAGGAACAGCGCAGCCGCGCCGAAAGCGACCAGCGCCTCGAGCGTGATGCCGACCCACGCTGCGCGCGGCGGGAGCTGGACGTCCGCGGGGATGGACTCGGTCATCGCGACCCCGGCGGGCTGTAGACCGCGACGAGCTCGTTGTACGCGCTGATCATGGCGGCCGGCGTGCCGACCACTTCAGCCTCGTTCTTTGATTCGATCATGAGCTTGTCGCTCTCCGAGAGCGGCACGTGATCGCTGACGCGATTCGCGAGCTGACGCGCGGCGACGAGGTACGATTGGGTACGGGCGGCGAGCAACGGGTGGCTCCTCAGCATCTCGTTGACCTCGACGGCGTTTGCGACGGCGAACGCGGTCATCTCGTCGAGCACGCTCTCGAGCACGCCGGCGCGTGCCGTGATGGCCGCATGGTCGATCTGGTCGATCCGCTCGAGGGGCGTCGCCGCGAGCGGCACCAGCTCGGCTGCACGCATCATCAGGTCCTCGACGATCACGGGAAACGTGCGGCCCTCCTTCGCCTCGCGCTTCGCGAGCTGCTCGCGCCGGATCTTCTGGTTCAGCGCGTAGACCCCGTCGAACAGCGGCGCCTGGACGGTATCGAACTGGCGGAAGACGGCGGTCAGCCGGCCGTGCAGGGCGATGCCCTTCGCGGGATCGAAGTGCTTGCTCGTGCGATCGAAGTGATCGTGAGCCACGGTTGTCAGGTCGAACAGCACGGTCAATGTTTGGGCGTATGCGTCAGCGGCTTGCTCGAGCTCCGGCAACGCAGGCTTCACGGTCTTCGCGTCGGCGACCGCATCGACGCACTTCTCCGGATCACCCGACGGAAATACCGGCATCGCATCGGCGACCGTCGGCGGCCTCGTCCCGAACCGCTCGAGGTAGACGTCGCCGAGCTTGAACACGCGCGGTGCCTCGTCGAGGCAAGCCACGTAGGCGTAGAGCTTCGCGAGAATCCCCTGGGTCTCGACCTCTGCCGGGGTTGGCGGCGGACGCTTCTTGCCACGGCACCCGAGCACGAGCCCGGCAAGCACGAGCAGCGCTGCGATCCGCGTGGTCCACCCGGCCACCATGGCGCGCGAGCCTATCATCCTGGCACCTCGGCGGGCACCGGCTGCGCCGTGGGCATCACGCCGAGCCGCTTTGCCAGCGGCGTGCAGACGAGGCCGACGACGAGGTACGCGGCGACCGCGTAGACGAAGTACACGACGGCGAACGCGAGGACCTGCGCGTTGCGCTCGTCGACGGTAGCGCCGGCCGCGAACGGGCTGCAGAAGTACACGAGCGCGGCCTGCGTCGTGCCGAGGCCCGCCGGCGAGATCGGCAGCACCGATGCGATCGCGACGGCCGGCATCAAGGTGATCCCGGCCCACAGCGGCACCTCGATGCCCCACACGCGGATCGCGACCCAGTAGCCGAGCACGATGATCGCGGTGTGGGGCAGCCGGCCGACCATCGCGATCGCGTGGCCGCGCAGCCCGGCCTCGAACAGCGGTGCGAGGACCTTGCGGCGTGCGAGGAAGCCCGGCGCGACCACGATCACGACGAGATAGACGACGAAAGCCGCCGAGCCGATCAGCAACGTCCACCACAGCGCCGGTTGCGAGCCGCCGCCGTCGATCGCGAACGCGACGGTGGTGACCACGAGCAGGGTCGCGAGGTTCGTGCCCATCAGGAACAGCGTTACCCCGACCGCGCGCAACCCGCTGACGCCCGTACGGTTCAGGTAATAGCCGAACGCGCCCTGACCGAGCGCGTAGTTGATCAGGAACAGCACGTAGGTCGCACCGCGGACGGCGAGGACACGCGAGAGCGGACGCCGGATGTCGATCGCGGCAAGGCCGACCCACGTCGAGAACGAGTCGGTGAGGAGCACGGTCGCGGTGATCGCGAGCGTGACGAGCGCGAGCAGGACGTGCGGCCCCTTGGTCATCGCCTCGCGGAACGCGTCGACGGGGACACTGCGCGCGATGATCGCGATGATCGCGAGGCCGACGAGCCACGGCCAGGAACGCCGCAGCAGACCGGGGCGCTTCACCGGGGGAACATCGACGGTGACGGTCACGAGCCCCCCTCCCGTATCACAAAATCAGGACGATACGCTGACGTCCGGGACCCGCCGGGCCGCCGGCTCGACGAGGCCCGTGCCGGCCACACGCGCGTGACGCGGCGCCGGGTGTTGCAGGTAGACGAGACGTTTGGCCTCGCGTCGGACATGCGCGACGAGATCGAGGATCAGGCCGGTCGCGACGCAGAGCACGCCGACGACGCCGAGACCGGTGCACAGGATCGCGGTCGGGAAACGGCGCACGAGCTGGGTGTCGAAGTACTCGAACAGCACCGGCAGGCCGAGCACGAGCGCGAGCGCGAAGAACGCCATGCCGATCAGCGAGAAGAACAGCAGCGGCCGCTCGTTCCGCATGAGGTTCGTGATCGTCAGCAGGATCCGCCAGCCGTCGCGGAACGTGCGGAGCTTGCTCTCGGAGCCGGGCGGGCGCTCCTTGTAGCGGGTCTCGAGCTCGGCGACCGGCATGCGCATCTGCATGGCATGCACGGTGAGCTCGGTCTCGATCTCGAACTCGCGCGAGAACGACGGGAAGCTCTTCACGAACCGGCGCGAGAACACGCGGTAGCCCGAGAGCATGTCGTCGATCTGCGCGCCGAACAGCCAGCCGACGAGGCCGGTCAGCACGCGGTTGCCGAGCCGATGGCCGGCCCGGTAGGCGGCCTGGTGCGTCTCGACGCGCTTGCCGACGACCATGTCGAGGTTGTCGGCGAGCAGCCGCTCGACGAGGCGCGGCGCGACCGCCGCATCGTAGGTGTCGTCGCCGTCGACCATCACGTAGATGTCGGCCTCGATGTCCTGGAACATCCGGCGCACCACGTTGCCCTTGCCGCGGCGGGTCTCGGTGCGGACCTGGGCGCCGGCGGCGGTCGCGACCGCGATTGTCTCGTCGGTCGAGTTGTTGTCGTAGACGTAGACCGTGGCCGTCGGGAGTGCAGCCTGGAAGTCACGCACGACCTTGTCGATCGCGGCCGCCTCGTTGAAGCACGGCACGAGGACAGCGATATCGAGACCAGCGAGCGACGTCATCGAACGGGCCGCCATCCTACAATGGATGTCACATTCGGGGAGCGCGCCCGGTCAGTGCGGTGCGCAGGTCATCGTCATCTGCGCGGACCATCTGCGTGATCAGCTCCTGGAACGTCATCTTCGGCTTCCAGCCCAGCTTCGCGCGCGCCTTGGACATATCACCGCGGAGGTGATCGACCTCGGTCGGTCGCAGGTAGCGGGGGTCGAGCTCGACGTACGACTTCCATTCGAGACCGAGCGCGCCGAACGAGATGTCGAGCACGTCGCGAACCGAGTACGACTCGCCGGTCGCGATCACGAAGTCGTCGGGCTTGTCTTGCTGCAGCATCAGCCACATCGCCTCGACGTAGTCCCCGGCAAAGCCCCAGTCGCGCTTGGCGTCGAGGTTGCCGAGGAACAGCTTCTTGTCGAGGCCGTGCTTGATGCGAGCCGCGGCGCGCGTGATCTTGCGGGTCACGAACGGGATGCCGCGGCGCTCGGACTCGTGGTTGAACAGGATGCCGCACGCGATGAACATGCCGTACGCGTCGCGGTAGTTCTGGCAGAGCTGGTGCGCGAACACCTTGGCGCACGCATACGGGCTGCGCGGCTGAAACGGCGTGTTCTCGTGCTGGGGCGGTGCCGCCGAGCCGAACATCTCGCTCGACGACGCCTGGTAGAACCGGCACGGGCGGTCGAGATCGCGCATCGCCTCGAGCAGGCGCAGCGTGCCGAGCGCGACCGTCGACACCGTGTACTCGGGGACATCAAAGCTCACGCGGACGTGGCTCTGCGCGCCGAGGTTGTAGATCTCGTCGGGCGCGACCTGGCGGACGAGCCGCGACAGCGAGCTGCCGTCCTCGAGATCGCCGTAGTGCAGGCGCAGCCGGTAATCGGCCGCGTGGGGATCCTGATAGATCCCCTCGAGCCGCTCGGTGTTGAACGAGCTCGAGCGGCGCA
>JACCTC010000115.1 GCA_013812655.1 Deltaproteobacteria bacterium
CAGTCGCGCCGCCGATCGTCGCGCCGGTGCTGCCCGCCGCATCGCCCGACACACAGGCATGGGGAACGAGCGTCGCCGATGCACGCGCGTCCGCACCGCCGGTGTCGAGCAGGGCTGGTGCCACGGCGTCCGCGCCGTCGCAGTCGACGGCCGCAGGGCAGCGCACGGCTCCCGCCAGTCCGCGGGTCGCGGGGACGCGCGCGAGCGGTGGCGACACCCAGGTGACGACGATGGCGCCGGTGCCGATCAGCGGATCGGCCGCCGCGCGCAACGCGCCGCCTCCTGCGCCGGTTCGCCACGAGCTCGTCGCCGGGCATCGCGCGGCGGTCCGCGAGGCCGTTAGCGAGCTCGGCTATGCGGCGATCGAGATCACCGGCGACGATCGCGATGCCGATCTGCGCGAGCTCGCGGACAAGCTCGCGGCCGCCACCGACGATCTCGAGCGTGGCGTGATCATGTACGCGATGGGGCAGGCCGAGCGATCGCGCGATGACTGCATCGGCGCGGGCAAGCACTGGGCGGAGGCGCGCAAGGTGATCCTCGACAGCACGAAGGCGACCGTCGACCCTGCGGTACGCGAGCAGCGCCGCGCGCAGGCGTTCCGGTTCTACGGCCGCACGGTGGTCGCCGAGGGCCTGTGCGCACTCACCAACGGTCGCGCGCTCGGAACCGACGACAAGATCCTCAAGGGCGTGCAGAACCTGTTCGGCGTCGCCGACACCGAGCGCGCGCAGGCGTGGTTCGCGATGGGCATCGCGATGTGGGAGACCGGCGACGAGAAGGAGGGCGTCCGCCTCGTGCTGCAGGCCGCGCGCGCCGGCGACGCGAAGCTGCGCCAGACGATCGAGCGCTACGCGAGCGCCGTCGGCATGAAGCTCAGTCCTTGAGCAGGCGGCGCGCGGCGTCGCGAACGGCGTGCGGATACGCGGTCTGCGTGGAGGCGAGCTTGAGCTCGTGCTTCGGCAGCATCCGCAGCACGCGGATGATCTGATCGGTGCCGAGCCGCGGATTCGCGAGCAGCGCGCGGCGAACCTCGGGGACCTGGAGCCACGCGCCGTTGCCGACGATGATCTCGAGCAGCACGCGGGGCAGCGTGCCCATGCGCGCCATCCGCGCGACCTCGGGTGGCGTCAGCCGCGGGTTGCGCAGCAGCGGCTCCCAGACGTTCTTGTTGTAGATCCGCTCGAGCACGATGCGCTCCTGCGGGTCGGAGCTGCGTGCCGCCTTGACCTGCTGCGACACCGACAGCCCGCGCAGCCGCTCCTGCATGTTGAGCGCGATCTTGCGGCGCTCGGGATCTGGTTCGGCATCGGGCTCGGGATCGGCGGCATCTTCGGCAGCGGCGTCACGCTCGGCGTCCGCATCGGCCGCGTTGGCCGCGGTATCGGCATCGCTCTGCGCCGGCTCGTCGGTGTCGTCGGTCGCGCCCGGGGCGCCCCACGCACTCATCAGCTTCGCGAGGTGATCGCGCAGCGCTGGCCCGAACCCGACGAGCTCGAAGCCCGCGCCGGTCTTCGGATCGACGTAGACGACGCGCGCGGTCAGCTCGAGCTCCTCGTGCGGTCCGCGGACGACGAGCGCGCACTCCGAGTTCATCGCGAGCGCACAGCCCGGCACGAAGACGCCACCCGCGGCGAGGTCGCGCGCGAACCTGGCGTCACTCGCCAGCTCGATCACGATGGTCGGGCGCTCTGCCTCGTCAGCCACATGTCGATTCTACGGGACGCCGCGGCTCACCGCGACAACGTGATCAGCTCCGCGATCGCCCGGGCGCGCCCATCGGGGGCGCGGCGGAGATATTCGGCGGCGGCGAACCGGCACTTGTCGTCGATCCCGAATGCGAGGCACTGGACGCGGACGCGCAACCACAGCGCGGCGTCGTGATACTCGCTCTTCGGGAACCGGCGGAGGTAGGCGTCGAGCGTCGACAGCGCATCGCCGTTGCGGCCGAGCTTGAAGTGCTGGGTGAACGCCATGCTGTAGAAGGCGTGCGCCTCCTGGTCGCCGCGCTCGCGCACGAGCACCTGATAGCGCGCCATCAGGTGCTTGTCGTCGACGCCGACGTCGAGCGCGGCGACGACACCATGGTTCTTGATCAGCGTCGGCAGCTTCCCCCTCGGGGCGCCCGAGGTGCCAGTGTTGCCGGTCGTGCTGCCGCTCGGCCGCACGATCGCGGGGCCGTCTGTCGTCGTCGGGCGCGTACCACCGGAGCCGGTCGTGGGAGTTGCGGTCGGGCCCGTCCGGACGCGCGCGTCGGGGACCACGGCGATGCGATCGCGCAGGATATCCGGAGCCTCGCCGGTCTCGATCTCGATCTCGATCGCGCTGCTTCCGGTTTCGGGATCGTCGATGGTGGCGCCGGGCTCGCCGGGCGTGCCGGTCGGCCGCGCGGCATCTGCGGACGCGACGATCGTGCCGCCGCCGGGGCGGCGCACCTCGGGCAACTGCGCGAGCGCGATCACGCCGCGCTTTGCCGTCCATGCCTGACCGGCGGTGACGCGGACATCCTGCTGGTGACGCTCGACGCGAACGACGCCCTCGGTGACGCGGACCTCGGCGACGCCGGTGCCATCGCCGTAGTCGACGCTGAACCGCGTGCCGACGACGATCACCTGGGTGTCACCGGCCGCCACCACGAGCGGAGCGCGGTCACCGCGCTTGCCGACCTCGAGCTCGACCTTGCCGCGCTTCATCGTGACCAGCACGCCGCCGTTCGGCCGCGTGATCGTGAGCTCGGTCGCGGCGTCGGTCGTGAGGACGGCGTCGCCGATGTCGAGCGACGAGCGCTGGGTGTCGGTGCGAACGTGCACCGGCAGCTCGGCCACCACCGGTGCAGCTGGCCGCGCGCCGCGGAGCTGCCAGCCGGCGAAGCCCGCACCGACCGCGACCACTGCCGCGAACGCCATGCCCGTCGCGAGCCCGAAGCGCGGGGTGCGCAGCGGCCGGGCAACCGTCGCATCCGCGCCCGAGACGATGCGCCGCTCGATGTTCGTCAACCGCTCGTCGTCGAGCGGTTCGACCGGGATGCGCCCCTTCAGTCCGTCGAAGTTCACGGGGCCTCCTTGTCGTCGAACGGGATCACGTCGGCGCGCGGCTCGAGGAACTCGCTCAGGACCGGATCCTGCGCCGCCGCGGCCTCGATCGACTTGCGTGCGCGCCACACCCGTAGCTTCGTCGCGGTGACGCTCGAGCCGACGAGCTGCGCCGTCTCGGCGATCGTGCGGCCATCGATCTCGTGCAGCGTGAACGCGAGCCGCGCCGCGGGTGACAGCTTGTCGAGTACGGCGTAGAGCTGCTTCACGCCGTCGCGCGCGAGCTGCCGGCGCGCGCCGGGACCGTCGGCACGGTCGATCTCGTCGAGGGCCACGCCGGCCTCGTCATCGGACATCGAATCGGTCTGCACGCGCCGGCCGCGCTGCGAGAGGTAGCGATACGCGACGCGCACGGCGACGCGATCGATCCAGGTCGCGAGGCTCGCCTCGGCGCGCCACCCGCGCAGCGACTGGAAGACCTGGAGAAACGCGTCCTGCAGGAGATCGTCCATGTCGCGGTTGCCGCCGAGCACGCGGAACAGGCACGCGTGGACGCGCCGCTGGTGACGCCGGAACAGCTCGCGGGTCGCGGCCGGCTCGCCGGTGAGGCACCGGTCGACCAGCAGGACGTCCTCGACATAGAGCGCGGCGGTCACGTGACTAGATGGTGCATGACCAACGCGCGGTGGTTACATCCGCGTCGAGATTTGCTGCGGCAAGTTGAGTTAGTGGAGACCGTCCCCGATCGCCCTAACGATCTCGGTAGTTTACGGATCGATAGTTGAGTTAGTGGAGACCGTCCCCAGGAGGACGGCGGCGGGGTGGCGGGGGGTGAAGGCGCCGAAGCGATGGGCCTGGCTGCGGCACGAGTAGCCGGTGGCGAGGGCGCGGTCGGGGTCGCACTCGGCGAGCCAGCGTGCCCAGGACAGCTCCCAGATACCTTTGGATTCGTCGCGGTGGATCCGCTCGTGACCGTAGGCACCGCTCATGCCGCAGCAGCCGGTCGCGACAAGGTCGAGCGCGAGGCCAAAACGCGAGAACACGTCGGCCCACTGTTTCTGCGACGCCGGCGCGAGGGTCTTCTCGGTGCAGTGGCCGAACAGTCGGTAGCGCTTGTCCGGTGCTGGAGCGTCGGCCGCGGGCGCCGGCGGCACGATCTTGACCGGCACGATCTTGATCAGCAGCTCCTGGAGCAGCAGCACCTCGAAGCCGAGGTCCTTGCCGAGCGTGTGCCGGTACTCGTCGCGATAGGTCAGCCCGACGGCGGGCTCGATGGCGACGAGGGTTGCGCCGCTCGCGGCGAGGCGCTGCAGCGCCGCGGCATGGCGCCGGGCGACCCGGTCGAACCGCCGCAGGAAGCCTTTGACGTGCAGCCCCTTGCCGTTGGGGAGGTACGGGGCGATCTCGACGTCGCAGCCGAGGCGGACGAGCAGATCGCGGACGGTCAGCACGAGCTCGGGCTCGTAGAAGCTGGTGAACGCGTCCTGCACGAGCACGACGCGCAGCTTGGTGTCCACGTGCGGTGCCGGCGGCGGGCTCCCGACCTCGAGGAGCGCGAGGCCGCGTGCGCGCAGCTGCTTGCGGAGCGGGCGACGCGCGAGCAGCGGCGTATCGACGAGCCCGGTGATCCGCCCGAACGCGCGCTGGAAGATCTTCGACCGCAGGAAGAAGTTGAAGAACCAAGGCGCACGCGACATTGCCGAGAGTGCGCTCTCGAGCCCGCCGACGAGATGATCGCGGACCGGCCGGAGATAGCGGGTGTGGTAGCGCTCGAGGAAGTCGCTGCGAAACGCCGGCACGTCGACCTTCACCGGACACTGCGTCGCGCACGCCTTGCACGCGAGGCAACCCTGCATCGCGCGGTTGACCTCGTGCGAGTAATCGAAGCGGCCGAACGCCTTGCCCAGCGAGTGGACGGCGCGCACCGGCGCCTGCACGGCCATCGCGATCGCGGACACCTCGCGCGGCTTGGCGGGCGGCGCGGAGTCTGCGTTCGAGAGCTGGCGCAGCCATTCGCGCATCACGCCGGCGCGTCCCTTTGGCGTGTGGACCCGATCGCGGGTGACCTTCGACGACGGACACATCACGTGGTCGGGGTCCCAGTGGTAGCACTGGCCGTTTCCGTTGCAGTCGATCGCGAGCGTGAACGCGTCCTGTGCGGTGCGCTCGATCTGTCGATCGTGCTGGCCGCGCGTCGGCTGATCGATCGTCGCGAGCTCGCGGCGGCGTCCCGTCGGTGTCGCGATCTTGCCGGGGTTCAGGCGATGGTCGGGATCGAACAGCGTCTTCACCGCCTCGAGGTGCACGAACAGCTCGCCGAAATGCTGGGGGCTGTACTCCGAGCGAAACCCCTTGCCGTGCTCGCCCCAGATCACGCCGCCGTACTTGGTGCACAGCGCGGCGGTCTTGTCGGAGATCCGGCGGATCCGCTTCTCGTCCTCGGGATCGCGGAGGTCGAGCGCGGGCCGCACGTGCAGGCAGCCGACGTCGACGTGGCCGAACATGCCGTAGACCAGGCCTTCTGCATCGAGGACGGCGCGGAGCTCGGCGACGTACTCGGCGAGCCGCGTCGGCGGCACCACGGTGTCCTCGATGAACGGCACCGGCTTGCGCCGCCCCTTGGTGTTGCCGAGGAGGCCAACGCCCTTCGCACGCAGCTGCCACAGCGCCTTGCGGTCGGTGTCGTTGACCGCGGTCGACCACGCGATCGGCCACCCCGGTTCGCCGCGATGCTGCTCGCAGGCGGCGAGCAGCGCCGCCATCTTGCGCTCGACCTCGGCCGCGTCCATGCCCTCGAACTCGACGAGGTTGATCGCTGCCGTGCGCGGGAACGGCGCGGGGCGGAGCGGGAGATAGGACGCGACGTGCGGGAAGATCACGTCCTCGCGCGCGAGATCCATGACGCGCTCGTCGATGGTCTCGATCGACGACGGATCCTGCGCGATCACGGTCCCGGCCGACGCGAGCGCGGCCTCGAAGCTCGGGAACTCGAGCACGGCGAGCCGGGCCGCGGTCGGGATCGGAACGACGCCGAGCCACGCGCGGGTGACGATGCCGAGCGTGCCCTCGGCGCCGGTGACGAGCCACTTGAGATCGAGCGTGTCGGTCGCGGGATCCCAGACGCGCTCGAGGTTGTAGCCGGTGAGGAAGCGGTGCAGCCGCGGTAGCTTCGCCACGAAGTCGTCGCGCACTCGCTCGGCGAGCGCGAGCACGGCGCGCGGTAGCCGCTCCGCCAGCGGCGCCGCCGTGTCCCAGTCCGGCAGCGCGAGGACCTCGGCCCGGCGCATCGGCCGCGTCACCAGCATCGAGCCGTCGCCGAGGACGATCTCGACCGCCGACACGTGCTGCGAGGTCTTGCCGTAGACCCGCGAGCCCTGGCCGCTCGCGTCCGTCGCGATCATGCCGCCGAGGGTCGCGCGCGAGCTCGGCGACAGGTTCGGCGCGAAGAACACACCGCGCGGCGCGAGGTGCGCGTTGAGCTGATCGAGCACGACGCCGGGCTCGACCTCGACGAGGTTGCCGCCGAGCGCGTGGATGCGCGTCATGTGACGGCCGAGGTCGACGACGATCCCGGAGGTCAGCGACTGCCCGTTCGTCCCGGTGCCGCCGCCGCGCGCGGTCAGCGTGAGCGTGCGAAACGCGTCCTGCCGCGCGGTGCGCATGACGAGGACGACGTCGTCGCGTGTCCGCGGGTAGATGATCGCCTGCGGCAGGATCTGATAGATCGAGTTGTCGGTCGCGCCGACGACGCGGGTCGCGAGGTCGTCCGCGAGATCGCCGGAGAACATGCCGCGCCGCAGCTCCGCGAGGAACGTTCGCGTTGTCGCGGTTGCGGGTTCCAGCTCGGTCAGCCGCGGGATCACGGCGCCAGCATACGCCGAGATCTCGCGAGCGGTTTAGCGACGAGGACGCGCCTGGCGCGGCGGCTCGGTCGCTTGCGCGGGGCTGCGCGAGCCACGGCCGCGGTGGTGCCCGTGCCCGCCGCGATCGCGAGCTCGACGAGCGGGCCGGGGCACTCCGCGCGGAGCTTGCAGCCCTCACACTCGCCGCCGCTCCACACGCGCTCGTACATGCTCTGCACCTGGTCGAGGAGCTGCGCGTCGTCGGTGACGATGCCGAGCTCGAAGTTCCGGCGGCCGCTGCCCTTCGCGCCGAGCCCGGCACCGGTCCAGTTCGCGCTGCCGAGGTAGAGGAGCTCGCCGTCGACGATCACCAGCTTCATGTGGACGCGCGGACAGCGGCGCAGCGCCAGGCCACCGTTGACGAGGCGCGGATGGTTCGCGAGCTCGTCGCGGAACGGTCCCGACGGCAGCTCGGCGTGGAGGAGGCGGAGCTCGACGCCGCGGGCGGCAAGATCGTCGAGCTGCGAGAGGATCGAGACGTAGCTCGAGCCGCGCGTAGAGCCGCGCGTAGAGCCGCGCATCGATCGGCGGCGACCAGGTGCGGCGCGACCGTCCTCGATCAGCAGCGCCTTGACGTTCGCGGTCGCGATCCACACGCTCGTGTGCGCGTTGGTGACCGCCGTGATCACGCGCTCGTAGTGGCCGCGTCCGGAGATCAGCTCCATCGAGACCGCGCGTGGGGCATGCGCGAGATCCATGGACTCGCGGGACTCGCGGAACTCGCGGGACTCGCGGGACTCGCCGGATGGTCGACTCAGAGCGAGCTCCCACCGAGCGGCGGCGTGGCGACGCAGTGGCCGCCGTCGACGACGAGGATGTGGCCGGTGACGTACGCGGCCGCTGCGGAGCGCAGGTAGACGGCCGCGGCCGCGATCTCGTCGACGGCGCCGAATCGCCCGGCGGGAATCTGCGCGGTGATCTTCGGGCCGAGATCGCCGGGTGCGAGCCGGCGCATGCCCTCGGTGTCACCGATCGGACCGGGTGCGATGCCGCAGACCCGGATCCCGAAACGTCCCCACTCGACCGCGAGGTTCTTGGTGACGGCATCGACGCCGGCCTTCGCGGCGGATGCATGAATCTGCAGTGGCGTGCCGTGGTAGTGGAGCGTCGCGCTGATGTTGAGGATGAAGCCGTTGCCGCTCTGCTGCAGCGCCTCGAACGCGCCGCGGCAGGTGTTGAAGGTGCCGTTGAGATCGATGTCGATCACCGTGCGAAAGCCGTTCGGCGACAGCGCCGCGGCGGGTGACAGGAAGTTGCCCGCCGCGCCGTTGACGATCGTGTCGAGCTTGCCGAAGTGCGTGCGCGTCGCGGCGATCGCCTTGCCGATCGCGTCCGGATCGCGGACGTCCGCGGCGAAGCCGAGTGGCGTGCGGCCCGTCGCGGCGGCGATCTCCTTCGCGGTCGCGTCGAGGACGTCTTGCTTGCGACTCACGATGCAGACGTCGGCGCCGAACCGGGCGTAAGCGGCGGCGATGCCGCGGCAGATCCCGGTGCCACCTCCGGTGACCAGCGCCACGTGGCCGGCGAGTGCGTCGGGGCGGAACACGTCGAGAGGACCTGGCATCCGGCGATCATGCCTCACCAGCGAAAAAATCCGAAACCGCCGACGTTCTCCGATGTCTCACGCCTTGAACACCGACGGCGCCGCTGCAACAGGCAGCGCGCTGGCGGTACCGCGCGAGAGCCTTGCTCCGCGCACAGCCGGCGCGCGAGCGCCGTCACCGGAGGTCTGCCATGCGATCCACCACCTGGGCGCGATGGGCCACTTGCGCCCTCGCCATCTCGATCTGCGTCCCCGCCGCGCTCGCCGATAACGCGCGGGACGGCCGCGGAGACGGCAAGAAGTCCCTCGCGACCTGCACCGCGTTCGACCAGCTCGACAAGGATGACGACACCGTCGCCTTCACGATCTCGAACACGTGCACGATCCCGGTCGACTGCTCGATCAGCTGGCGCGTGGTCTGCGCGCCGGACTCGAAGAAGCGCCGGGCCACGCACAGCGGCCGCGCGAAGCTGTCGCTCGCCAACGGCGGCAGCTCGAGCGCCGAGGCCTCCGCGGCTGTGTGCGGCGACGACGCGTGGAAGCTCGATCAGATCCAGTGGAGCTGCGAGCCCAACAAGGACTAGATCATTGACTAGCGATTCCGGCGGGTTGCCGCCTGCGACTCGCGCCGTTGTCTCCACGCCGCACACACGTTAGATCGTCAGCCTGGGTCCTGCGTCTGTAACAGCAGAGCCGAACGAAACGCCCCCGAGCCAAGCACGAAGTCAGTGCCAAGTGCTCGAACTGTCAGGGCTCGTTCGTTCGTCGCTCGTCTGTTACACACGTAGTATAAGGACCCGAGCATGGTGGAACGTCAGGACATCGATGCGCTGCTGATCGGCAGCCTCTACGGGGAGCTCAGCTCCGCCGACGAGGCTCGCCTGCAGGCGCACCTGGAGTCCCATCCCGCCGACCGGAGCGCGCTCGCCGACCTGACGCACGCTCGTGACGTCGTCCGCGAGAGCCGCATCCTCCAGGTCCAGGTCGATCCGCCGCAGTCGATCACGGCGGTCCTGATCCAGGAAGCCGCACGCCGCGCACCGAAGCCGGCTCCCGAGCACAGCTGGTTCCAGCGCTTCATGCGCTCGTTCATGTTGCACCCGGCGATGGCCGCGGCGGCGATGCTGGTCCTCGTCGTCGGCGTCGCCAGCACGATGTACGTTCGCAAGGGCGACCAGTTCGCGTCGCAGACCAAGGCTCCGAGCAACGATCAGTCCGTGATGTCGCCGGCCGCCCCCGCACCGGCCTCAGAGATCACGCGTCAGGGCGAGTCGCTGCTCCGCGCCAACGATGACGTCGGTGGTGGCGGCGATGCCGATGGGATGGCTGCCGGCTCGGCTGCCTACGGCGTCACCCTCGATGAAGGCGCGAGCGGTCGGATCGACCAGCTCGGTGCCGCTCGCGACGGCAAGCTCGCCGAGAACAAGCCGACCGACGCCCGCTTCGAGACCCAGGCCAGCAAGGGTGCCGGCATGGGCGCGAAGCAGGCCAAGCCGACGGGCAAGGATCGCGCGTACCTCGAGCTCAACACGCCATCGCAGGCGCCGAAGGATCTCGACGCCCCGCTCGCGAAGAAGTCCGCAGCGAAGCCCACGAACACCCGGGTCACGACGAAGGCCGACATCGCTGACTTCGGCGATGCGACGGTCGGTCGGGCACCGAGCGGCGGCGGGTCGACTGGCATGGCGTCCCCCGATCCCACGCCGTCGGCACCGCGGACTGCCGCGCCGGCCGAGCCGCGCGTCCAACCGACGACAGCGCCGACGCCTGATCGCCGTGCGCCCGCCAAGGCCGCGAGCCCACCACCACCGGTGGCAGTCACCCGCTCCGCGGAGGAAAAGGCGAAGACCCAGGACAAGGCCGAGGCGAAACCGGATCCCGAGCTCGTGTGGGCGAAGGAGCAGCACAACCGGGTGATCGCGCAGATCCGCGGCAACAATTGCACGGCAGCCGCGAACACCGCGCTCGCGCTCGAGCGACGCGCGCCCGCTTACTACGCGCAGCACGTCGAGACCGATCGCACGGTGCGGCAGTGCCTCGCGTACATCACGGCAGCTCGCGAGAAGGAAGCCGAGAGCGTGCAGCGGGCTCGCGCGACCAAGCGCGCCGACGAGCCGGCCAAGGCGACGACGACCGAGTCGACGAAGTAACTCCGGACCGTAGGGGAGAGAGGCCGTCTGGCCGAGCGACCGCGAAGGTCATACTTGGCTGCGCAGCCAGCGCATGATCCGCGGTGGCCGGTCGCGCAGCTCCTCGAGCGTGGGTTGCGGCAGCATGACGTGCGATTTGCTCGCCCAGAACACGAGCGGGCCGATGCCAGCGGCGTGCAGCCGCAGCAGCCCGGCTGCGGCCTTCGCCGAGTACACACCGTCGAGCCGCGGCCCCTCGAATCGCTCCATCGCATGCGCGCCACGCTCGGTCGGCCGCCCGTAGCCCGCGCCGATCTCGCGACCATCGATCACGAAGCGCGCGAGCAGCTCGCGGCGACCGATCGCGACGCGCGGCCCGCCAAGCCGCTCGAAACGCGCGAGCGTGCGTGCCGCGAGATCCGCGACCCGCAGCGGCGCGGTCACCGGCCACGGCGCCACCCGCACGCCGTGCACGAT
>JACCTC010000126.1 GCA_013812655.1 Deltaproteobacteria bacterium
CGGCTACACGTTCAGCGGCTCGCGCCGGCGTGGGGCGTTCACGGTGGCCTGCCGGAGCTCGCGGCGATCGCCGAGGTGCCGGTGCCGGGCGGTCGCGTCGCGCGGCTGCGCCAGAGCCTCGACGGCTTGCCGATCGATCGCGGCGAGCTCCGGCTGCTGGTCCAGCCCGACGGCGGCCTGCTCGCGGCGAGCGGCGTGCTCTACGGTGTCGACACGCCACGCGTCGCGGCGCGCTTCACCGACGACGACACCGGCGCAATCGCGCGTGCGGTCGCGCATACCCGCGGATCCCGGATCGATCAGGGCGCGCTCGTGGCGAAGTGGAACCGCGACGACGGCACCCGGGTCGTCGGCGGCACCGCGAGTGGCTTCGACGTCGAGCTCGCACGCGCGCAGCAGGTCTGGTATCCGGTCGACCGCCTGCTCGTCGCGGCCTGGGTCGTCGAGGCGTATACGAGCCCGATCGGCAGCACCGACAGCGAGCTCCATCGCACCGTGCTCAGCGCAGACGGTACGCGCGTGCTCGAGCACCGTAGCCTCACCGCCGACGTCGCCTTCAAGTATCGCGTGTGGGCCGAGCCGACCGCCGAGGCGCATCCGCTCGATGGCCCGACCGCCGACTCGACGCCGCATCCCGCTGGCACACCGAACGGGACGTACCCCGGGTACACCGCACCGTCGCTGGTCACCGTCGACGGTCTCAACGATCCGAACGGCACCGGCGTGCCCGACCCGTGGCTGGCATCGACGCGCACCGAGACCCAGGGCAACAACGTCGAGGCGTACGCCGATCTCAACGCACCGTCGGGACTCTCGTTCGGCGACTTCCGCGCGACGACCACGGCCGCCCGCGAGTTCGATCGCGTCTACGACACCTCGGCAGCGCCGCTGAGCTCGCAGGCGCAGCAGATGGCCGCGATCACGTCGCTGTTCTACTCGATCAACTGGCTACACGACTTCTGGTACGACGCCGGCTTCACCGAGGCGGCGGGGAACGGCCAGGATTCGAACTATGGCCGCGGCGGAGATGACCGCGACGCGATCCTGGCCGAGGCGCAGGACAACGCACTCGGCGGCTCGCGCAACAACGCGAACATGTCGACGCCGAGCGACGGCTTGCCGCCGCGCATGCAGGTGTTCCTGTGGAGCGGCAAGACCAACGTCACGCTCACGGTTCATCCGGCGGGGCGCACGCCGCCCGCGGGCACCGCCTCGTTCGGGCCGAGCTCGTTCGATCTCTCCGCGGCCGTGATGCTCGCAGACGACGGCGCCGGGCCAAACCCGAGCGACGGCTGCACGGCGCTGCCGGATGCGACCGGCAAGATCGTGCTCGTCGATCGCGGCAACTGCACGTTCAAGGTGAAGGCGCTCAACATCCAGAACGCGAATGGCGTCGGCATGGTGCTCGCGAACCACATGGCGAGCAGTGCGCCGCCGGGCATGGGTGGCGACCCGAACACCCCGACCGACATCACGATCGCGTCGCTCTCGGTGACCATGGACGAGGGCAGCGCACTCAAGACAGAGCTCGCGGGTGGCCCGATCACGGTGCGGATGTTCCGGCAGACCGGCGTCGAGCTCGACGGCGGCGTCGACGCCACGCTCGTCGCGCACGAGTTCGGTCATTACCTGCACCATCGGCTCGCGCTGTGCGGCAACAAGATGTGCAGCGCGATCAGCGAGGGCTGGGGGGACTTCGTCGCGCTCATGCTGCTCGCGCGCGCGGGCGATAACCTCGATGGCGCGTTCCCGTTCAGCGTCTACACGACGCAGAGCTTCTCGGCTGACCCGGCGTACTACGGCATCCGCCGCGCGCCCTATAGCGTCAACCCCGCGATCAACGCGCTGTCGTTTCGCCACATGGCGGATGGCGAGCCGCTGCCGACGACGCACCCGTTCCTCGCATTCGGCCAGAACTCCGAGGTGCATAACGGCGGCGAGATCTGGGCGTCGGCAATGTGGGAGGCGTACGTCGCGCTGCAGAAGGCCGGCGGCGCCACGTTCGAGGAGATCCGCGACCGGATGGCGAAGTACATCGTCGGTGGTCTGCTGATGATGCCGGTCGAGGCGTCCCCGACCGAGGCCCGCGACGCGATCCTCGCGGTCGTCCAGGCCTCGAGCCCCGCCGATCACGACATCATCGCCGCCGGGTTCGCGCGGCGCGGCTTCGGCAGCTGCGCGATCTCGCCGGCGCCCGAGAGCCAGGACTTCGTCGGCATCGTCGAGAGCACCGTGGTCGCAGGCCGCGTGCTCGCCGGCGCCGAGACCACCGAGGCAACCCAGACGTGCGACGACGACGCCGTGCTCGATGCCGGCGAGACGATGCGGATCACCGTCCCGATCTCGAACCGCGGCCACCTCGCGCTCACCAACCTCACCGCGACGCTGACGTCGACCACGGAGGGCGTCACCGTGACGTCAGCACCGTCGACGATCGCGAGCCTCGCACCCTACGCGACCGCGCAGATCACCGCGGACATCGCGCTCGTGGCGGGCGGCGAGGTTCCCGTCGCCGGCGACTTCGCGCTGACGATCACGGCAGATGGCGGCTGCACCGAGTCGACCACGCTGCCAATTGCGCTGCGGCTGAATGTCGATGACGTGGCCGAGTCGAGCGCGACCGACACCTTCGACACCGCCGCATCAGTGTGGACGCCGGCCGGCGACGCCCTGCCCGCGTGGTCGCACGTTCGTGACAGCGCGCTCGACGGCGCGTGGCATGCCGCGGACCTCGGCACGCGATCCGACACGAGCCTGGTCTCGCCGGTTCTCACGGTCGGCGAAGGTCCGCTGTCGATCGCCTTCCAGCATCGTCACGACTTCGAGCTCGCCGGTGGCGTCGCGTTCGATGGCGCGGTGATCGAGTACACGACCGACTCCGGGACGACGTGGCAGGACATCTCGACGCTCGCGTCGCCCGGCTACAGCGCGACGCTCGATCCGAACAACGCACTCGGCGCGCGCATGGCGTACACCGGCAAGAACCCGTCGCATCCGCTGGTCGACACCGTCACGCTCGATCTCGGCACCCAGCTCGCCGGGGCGCAAATGCAGCTGCGATTCCGGGTCGGCACCGACGGCGGCGCCGGCGCACCAGGCTGGGATCTCGATGATGTCGTGCTCACTGGCATCGTCGGCACGCCATTCCCGGCGCAGGTCGCTGACGACGGCTCGTGCGGCGGCGACCCCGATCCCGACGCCGCTGACGGAGGCTGCTGCGATGCGGGTCCGATCGGTGCGGGCAACCTCGCCGCCGCGCTCGGCGTGCTCGGCCTCGTCCTGCGGCGCCGCAGGCGGGGTGCGCGGTAGGGCTCACTCGAAATTCTTTGGATCGAGATCGGGCACGGAACGATCGTGCTCCCACGGGATGACAGCCGCGCCGAAAGTGCCAAGGTGCAGGCATGGCGTTCCACGTACAGGTTGGAGATCAGTTGTTCCTCGAGGAAGGCGGCGAAGAGATCGGCGCGGTCCGCAAGGTCGCGAATGATCACCTCGTCGTCTACGTCGAGGCTGCGGGAGACTTCGTCGTCCCCGGTCCCTGGGTTCGTGCGGCTCACGACGGCAAGGTCGTGCTCGACCCCGCGAAGGTCGACGCGAGCTTCCTTGCGGCCGCCGCCGGCGCCCACGAGCGAGAGAGCGAGGAAGCCCACCGCGGCGAAGCGTGAGCGACGTGGTGGGCGTGGACGTGGGATCGAACGGGTGATCGCGGCGTTCAGGCGAGATCGAACACCAGCACCTCGCCACGCTCGATGCCCTCGATCTGGATCTGCGACTCGCCGGTGAGGGCGAGCCCGTCGCCGGTATCGAGGTCCTTGCCGTTGACGCGGACCCGGCCGCGCGCGACCTGAACCCACGCGTGACGACCGGGTACGAGCGGCCGTTCGGCACGCTGATCGCGATCGAACACGCCTGCGTACAGCAACGCATCGGCGTGGACCGTCACGCTGCCATCGCGGCCGCCCGGCGACGCCACGAGCCGCAGCGTACCGGCCTTGTCCGCTGCCGCGAAGTGTTTCTGCTCGTAGCTCGGCTCGAGGCCGCGGCGCGCGGGCACGATCCAGATCTGGAGGAAGTGCACGGGCTCGCTCTTCGACGCGTTGAGCTCGCTGTGCATGACGCCCGTGCCGGCGCTCATCCGCTGGACATCACCGGGCACGATCACCGAGCCGGTGCCGAGCGAGTCCTCGTGCGCGAGCGCGCCCTCGAGGACGTACGAGATGATCTCCATGTCGCGGTGCGAGTGCGCGCCGAACCCGCGGCCCGCGGCGACGGTGTCGTCATTGATGACGCGGAGCGCGCGAAACCCCATGTGCGCGGGGTCGTGGTAGTCGGCAAACGAGAACGTGTGATGGGACGACAGCCAGCCGTGATCGGCGCGGCCGCGCTCGGATGCTCTGCGGAGGGTGATCATGGAAAGTCCCCTGGGAGGCAGTGTGGCCACCACAAACGCCGTGGGGAACGGCGCGGCGTGGAGGACACTGTTCCAGCGCGCTATCGCGGCGCGAGCCTACTTCGCGATCTCGGCATCGAGCTGAGCGCTCTGCACGTGCGCAGGCTCGGCGGGTTCTGGCGGCAGGCCGAGCGGCGGCAGCTCTTCGAGCACCTGCACGCCGTGGAGCGCGCGCACCATCGCCGGCAACGCGACCCCTTCGGTCACGAGCGGCCAGTGGCCGATATCGGACCGGATGTAGAGGATTCGAGCTGCTCGAAGCTCGTCGGTGATCTCCTGCGGAAAGCCATCGATGATCTTCGTGCTCGGCAACGTGCGATGCAGCCGATCGGACCACCGCACGGTGTCGATGCTGACGTTGAGGAACCGGTGCCGCTTCGAGCGCACGACCCAGGCGCGATACGGCCGGACGTCGACGTAGGCCGCATCGAGCAGCACGATGCTGTCGACGCGCCGGTCGGCGAGCCACTGGATGATCGTGCGGTACGCGCCGGAGTGCCCGATCACCGCGACCTTGCGAGGCAGCGGCTCCGCGAGCGCCTGCTCGACCTCGCCGAGCACGGCCGACGCCGACCGCCACGCGATCGCGTCGCGCTTGCCGATCGGCGCCTCGGGGACGACGAACAGCGCGTTGATCCCGGACAGCGCGAACTGCTCCGGTAGCCGGTGCTCGGCCCACACGGTATCGGCGTCCTGATGGTAGCCGTGCACGTAGACGATCGTCATCGCCGTCGCCGCGGTGTACCCGGCCGGCGTAAAGACGTGCACCGGGCCGCGCGTGGTCTCGAGCCGGGCGTGACGACCGGCCGCGACCACAGTCGCGAGCCACGGGGCCTTCGGATCGACTGGTGCGTCCGAGACCAGCCGCAGCTCGGGCGCCGACATCGTCGAGCCCGCGTAGACATCGGCGAGCGTCGGCACGAGGATCGACCTCGCCGCCATCGTCGGTGGCACGGCGTCCTCGACCGTCCCGGCCGAGCCGATCACCAGCAGGGCACAGGCCGCCCCGACGGCGACATCGAAGACACGGCTGAACAACTGCCGCATGTCTCCCATGATGACAGAACGCCGCGCGTTCGCGAAGCACCTCCTTGCAGGGCGCCGTGAGGACGGCCGGTCTACCCGGTCACGTGCGCCGGGGTCACGGCGCGGCTGTCACTCGGCGCGCTCGAGCTCGGCCGCCAGCTGGTCGAGCAGCATCACGGTGTGAACGACCACATCTGGATCGACCTTGCCAAGTGCCCGCCGGACTGCGGTCTCGACCGTACCCTTGCGCTCCCGGTCGACCCGCTCGCCGTCCGCCGTCAGCCGGAACCGGGTCTTGCGGCGGTCCTTGGCGTCGGCCTCGCGGACGATCATCCGCTGGGCCTCGAGGCGGGCCACGATCCCGGTCAGCGTGCTCGGATGGATGCCGAGCGTCGACGCGAGGTCGCGGGCAGACAGGTTTGGCGTCTGGCCGATCAGCCGGACCACGAGGCGCTGGGGGCCGGTGACGCCGAGGGTCCGGGCCATCCGCTTGGACCGCACCTCGAGCGCGTGGGTCAGCCGCCACAGTCGCTGCATGAACTGCAGGGTCTCGCCGGTGGGGCGATGCGGATCAAGCTTGCGGGCCGTCACCGCGAGCGCCGGTTCTTGTCGATGATCGCGACCAGGATCAGCAAGAAGGACAGCAGACGTGGCAGGTAGACGAAATGGCCGTGCTCGGCATCGGTGTGGAGGAACGCTCGCAGCCCCCACCCCGTCGCGAAGATCCAGAATGCCGCGGCGAAGAAGATGAAGAAGCGGTCGCGTGCGAGCCGCCAGAACTTCAGGAACTTCAGCCCGACGACGAAGCAGCCGAGCGTGAGGCCGCCGAACAGGAACTGTGCGACCTGCTCGCTCATGTGTCCTCCCACAGCAGGCCGATCACGAGCGACATGATCGCTGTGAATGCGACGCCGGTGCGCACCAGCCCGAGATCGAGATCCGGCACGATCACGAGGTCGACGAACAGCAGCAGATTGTTGATCGCGAGCCCGACGAAGCACACCGTGCTCCACATCAGCAGTCGCGTGCGCTGCCGCCAATAGCTGCGGAACAGCAGCACCGCGCAGAACAGGCTGGTCAGCGCGCAGAGGAGGTAGACAGCCTCAGCCATTGCCATCGTCCTTCTTCTTGCGAAACGTGAACGCGTCCGCGAACGACCGAGCGGCCATCCCACGGATCCGGTCCATGGCGATCGTCGAGAATAGTGCGATCGCGGCCGTGCGATCACTGGCGAACAGCGCGGCGCCCTCCGTGATCGCTTCGAGATCGTCCTCGTCGGCGACCAGCCTGACCTCGTCCTCGGCGAACTGCTCGACGATGCCCGTGCGCACGACCTCCGTGATCACGCGCCTCAGCACCTCGTGGCCCACCTGGAGCTGGCGGGCGAGCTCGGTGATCGAGCAGGTCACTGCCGGACAGTCGCGCAGGCGCAGCACCAGCTCGAGCTTCTCGAAGGTGTCGAGCTTCGTCTCGAGCAGGCGGCGCAGGCCGCTGGAAGGTGAAGAGGAGACCACGTTGCGAATCCGAGCCATCCGGCTCCAGGAGGTTCGCCATTGTTGCCCCGACACGGCGCGACGCGCAAGCCGGCGCTCCGTTTGAACGAAACCGATCGCGCGCTCGCGCACATGCGAAGACCGCGACGGCGAGCGGCGAGGCCTGCCGCATCAGGACGCCCTCCCCGCGGTCGTTCGCGAATCCAGCGATCGCCTGCGGTATCGTCACGCATGGCCGAGCTCAAGCTCTACACGGATGCGAGCTGGATGAGCCCATGGTCGTTCCACGCCATCGTGGCGCTCGAGGAGAAACGGCTCACCTACAAGATCGAGACCGTCAAGTTCCCGATCCCGCCGAACCAGAAGGCCGAGCTCCAGGGGCGTGCCCTCCTCGGCAAGATCCCGATCCTCGTCCATGGCGACCTCTGGCTCAGCGAGTCGCTCGCGATCTCCGAGTACCTTGCCGAGTCGTTTCCCGCGCCGGCCTACCCGCGCCTGTTTCCCGCACATCTCGGCGACCGTGCACGGGCCCGCCAGGTGATGTCGTATGTGCGGACGAGCCTGGGCGCGCTCCGCGAGGATCGTCCGACGTCCGGCGTGTTCGGCCGGGCCGTCGAGAAGCCGCTCGGCGACAAGGCCAAGCTCGACGCCGCCGACCTGCTGCGTGTCGCCAACGCGCTCGTCGAGCCGGGCAAGACGTCGATGTTCGCGGAGTGGTGCATCGCCGACGCCGACCTCGCGCTGAGCTTGATGCGGCTGATCGGCCACGAGGATCCGGTCCCGCAGCACCTGATCGACTACGCGATGGCGCAGTGGGACCGCCGCAGCGTGCGCCGGTACATCGCGCACCTGCCGACGCGGTCGTGATCCAGGCGATCGAAATCCCCATTGACACAGTTCGACAACCGTCGTATTGATGCGCCGTGGCCAAGGACGAAGTCGACCGCCTCGCGCGGATGTTCAAGGCGCTGTCGAATCCCAACCGACTGCGGCTGTTCATGAATCTGCTCGAGGAGAGCAAGCTCGACCTCGCGAAGGGCCGCATCCACGACTGCTTCCTGACCAAGCTGCTCGGCGGGCTCGAGCTCGGCGCACCGACGGTGTCCCACCACGTCAAGGAACTGTCGGACGCTGGCCTCATCCACACCCAGCGTGAAGGCAAGCAGCTGATCTGCTCGGTCGACCCCGACGGCCTCGCCCAGCTCAAAGCCGCGCTCACCGTCGCCAGCTAGGTTCCCGGCCGCTGACCGATCAGCGGCTTTTTTCACGCCCTTACAGTTCGATACTTTCACAACTATTTACGGAGCACTGCCATGGCCCATCACGACATCGTCATCGAGAAGTTCGGTTCTGCCTCGACCCTCCAGCTCCGCGAGGTCGCACCGCGCCCGCCGGCCGACGACGAGGTCGCGATCGACGTCGCCTACTCGGGCATCAACTTCGCCGACATCCAGATGCGGCTCGGGTTCTACCCCGATGCCCCGAAGAAGCCGTTTGTCCCCGGCTACGAGGTCAGCGGCCGGGTCAGCGCGGTCGGCAAGGCCGTGCGTGACATCCGCCCGGGTGACGCGGTGATCGCGGGCACCTACTTCGGCGGCTACGCCTCGCACGTCACCATCCCGTCGCGCCAGGTGTTCAAGCTGCCGCCGTCGATCGACCTCGAGGCCGGCGCCGCCCTGCCCGTCAACTACTTCACCGCGCAGCTCGCGCTGTTCGAGATGGCGCGCGTCCGCAAGGGTGACCGCGTCCTGATCGAGTGCGCGACCGGCGGCGTCGGGGTCCTCGCCATCCAGATGGCACGCCACGCCGGTGCCGAGGTGACGGGCCTGACGACCAGCGCTCACAAGAAGAGCTTCATCGAGAGCCTCGGCGCGACGGCGTACACGCGCGACGAGTTCCGCGCGAACCCCGAGCTTTGCGGCTACGACTTCATCCTCAACGCGTCCGGCGGTGCCGAGATCCAGTGGCAGCGCGCACGGCTCGGGATGACCGGCCGGATGGTCTGCGTCGGCATGTCGTCGGGCGTCAAGGACGGCAAGCGCAACTACCTCAGGATCGGGCTCGCCGCGCTGCGCACGCCGCGGATCAGCGTGCTGAAGTTGTTCGACGCGAACAGCGGCATCTACGCCCTCAACGCCCTCCACGTGCTGCGCGATCCCGTGTGGATCGAGCGGCTGACCAGGTCGATGGATACCGTCGAGCGGATGGGCCTCAAGCCGCACGTCGGCAAGGTGTTCGCGGCAACCGACGTCGCGTCGGCACATGCGTTCCTCGAGACCAAGCAGGCGACCGGCAAGGTCCTGCTGTCGTGGTGAGCCCGCGAGAGCCCGGCGCCGATACGACGAAGCGCCGGGTCACAGGCACCCGGCGTAACGATCGAGAAGCGTAGGTTCAGTTGACGGCGAGGCAGGTGTTGAGCTCCGGCGTCGGCGTCCAGCCGCACTCGCCGGTCGCCTGACGCTCGCAGGTCGCGGCCTGGTAGCACGCGTACTCGGCGCGCCACTCGCAGGTCGAGATCACGCCTTCCTGGTCCGAGCAGATCTGGCTCGAGCAGCCACCGACGAAGCAGCCCTCGGAGGCGGCCGCGTTCTCGAGACGGACGAACGCGTTGGTCGCCGTGCGGCCCTTGCCCGGGCGGCCCGAGATCTTGAAGTTGAAGCGATCACCCGCGATGATCAGGCCCGACTCCTCGAACATCTTGTAGCCGAGCTCACCGACCTGCTCGTCGCTGAGACCCGAGTCTGACCAGTCGACATCGGCGATGTTCGCGCTGCGCGCGGTGTTGAGCGCCTTCTCGTTCATCGACGGGCACGGCGCCGCGATGCAGCGGAGGCCGTTGTCCTTGACCTTGACGAACACGCCGTCGGTGACCGCGCCGCTCTGCGCGACCCATGCCTCGGTGACGACGAAGCGGCCGAGCTCGGCGCCGACCTTGCTCGAGCCGAGCTTCGCGAAGCGACCGCGGACGATCGCCTTGACGCCGGGCGCGATCGACGCCTCCGAGGCGGTGGCGCGAAGCTTGTCCTGGACGGCCTGATCGAGACCTGACTCCGAGAAGTCGAGCTCCGGCGTGTAGCACTGCGCCGCGCTCTGACCGTTGTGGCAGACCGTGGTGGTGCGGTTGAGGCGCGAGAGGAACTGGCCGCCGCAGTACGGCGAGGCGCAGCGACGGACGTCGCCCTTGATCGCGAAGTACGTGTAGACGCCATCCGCGGCCTGATCGGCCTTGCCGTCCGCGTTGGCGGCGTCGTCCTCGGCGGTCTCGCCGGCGAGCTCGTCGTACTCGCCCGGGGTGGCGCACGCGGTGAAGAAGGAGATCGAGAGGAGCGGCAGGGCCGCCTTGGTGATGAAGCTACGCATGACTTGAAAAGACTCCTTAAGCGAACGAAGAATCGAAGTTGATGCGGTGCGCCAAAGCAAGCAGTAGGCCGATGTAGGCCCGGTGATAACTACGCTCGCTCGCGGATGTTTTCCGCGACACCCCGTGGTGTCCCAGTGGCTCGTCGAGCTGCCAAGTGCGCCAGCCTGGCGCAGCGCCGGGCAGACGCCGGGCAAACGTTTAAACGCCGAAGCCGATTCCGTCGCCGGGGCCGTTCGCGTCGATCCAGGCGACCGGCATCGTCGGCGATAGCTGCCGCGCGACCCATGTCGTGCCGTCGATCGCGATGACGCCCGCGCTGCCGCCCGTGATCCGCTGGAGGTCGTGGAGGCTCGCGTTCACCGCGTCGCCGAGTTTTGTGCCGGTGGCGAGTCGCAACGCGAGCGTCCGCGACAGCGCGACGCGCAGGATCGCCTCGCCATCGCCGGTCGCCGAGATCGCGCAGTGCGCGTCGGCCCACGTCCCGGCGCCGGGGATCGGCGAGTCGCCCACACGACCGCGGCGCTTCCCCACGATCCCGCCGGTCGAGGTCGCTGCAGCGAACCGGCCCGCACAATCGCGTGCGACCGCGCCGACCGTGCCGCCAGTCGGGCCGCCGTCCGCGCTCGGGCCAATCGAGGTTGACGATCGCCGCGCCAGCTCCTCGGCCAGCCGCGCGCGCGCCCGCTCGGTCACCAGCGC
>JACCTC010000131.1 GCA_013812655.1 Deltaproteobacteria bacterium
TTGTCAGAGCTGGCGGTGGGACTCGAACCCGCGACCTCCTGATTACAAGTCAGGTGCTCTACCAGTTGAGCTACGCCAGCAGGATCGCTCGCCTATACCCGATAGAGGCACGACGTATAGATGACGCTCTGGTAGGCGTCAACGGCGAACGTCGTTTTTGCACGCGTGACGGCAGCCTACTCGACGAAACGTCGACGCCCATCCGCAGCTTCGACGGCCGGCAAGCCACGCGGGAGTGCCAGGCACGCTCGGCGCTACATTATAGAGAAGGACGCGGGGCCCCGGGATCGGCAGGGAGCGGTTACGGGCACTGCGGGTTGGCTGCGCGTGGCGTCCCGAGGTTCGTGGCGTCGCCGTAGGGCGTGGTGCCCGGGCAGAAGCTCGTGGCGCTGTCGTTGCCCGCGGTCGTGAAGAAGTCGGGATCGAGCTGGCGGGACACGCCCGAGGTGACCGACGTCCAGGTGATCGCATCGAGCACGGTCGCGCCGTCGCGCACCTCGACGTCGCCGTTGGAATCCACGAGCGCGAACCCGAAGGTCGCATCGACAGTGGGCAGCGCGCCGTTCTGCGCCGGATCGTTCGAGCGTGCGAGCAGCGCGAACGCAGCGGGCGCGACCGGGATGCATGCGGCGGATTGCACGCGCGAGCCCGTGGTGCCGGCGCGCGCGATCACGAGCTCGTTGAGATCGAACGATGCCGCGCTCGTGTTGGTGAGCTCGAGCCACTCGCGCGCGGAGTCCGCACTGCCGGCGGGGTTCGCGAGGAATTCGGTGAGCACGAGCGCGCCGGCGGCCGGCTTCTCGATCGGACGCGGAACGCCACCGACGGTGCACGAGCCAGCGGGCGGCAGCAGCGCGCACTGGAGGTTCGCGGCGCCCGGCGTCCCCAGATCCTGCGGCGTGCTGGTGCCGTACGGCGTGGTCGCGTCGCAGAAGTTGCTCGGGCTGTCGTTTGCGGCCGCGTCGATCAGATCGGGGTCGAGCTGGCGCGACTTCGCGGTCGCGGAGCTGGTCCACGTGATCGCGTCGAGCACGGCGCTATCGAGGAGCAGGCGGACATCGCCGGGCGCGAGGGTCGAGCCGGTGACCAGCGAGAACGAGAACGTGTGAGCGACGGCCGGGAGCCCGCCGTTCAGCAGCGGATCCGCGCTGCGCGCGAACACGAGCCTCGAGCCGGTGGTGGCGCGCAGGCAGTTGACCGACTGCATGACGATCGGTACGGCTGCATCGCCGGCGCGATCGAGCGCGACCTGGTTGAGATCGACGTCGCGCGTGACCTCGACCTCGAACCACTCCTGGAGCGTGTCGTCACCGGACGGGCTAGGCATCACCTCGGTGATGACGAGGTCGCCGAGCACCGGCGCGACGGCCGGGCGCAGCGTGCCGTTGTCCTTGCACTGCCCGGCGACCGGGTTACAGCTGCACGTCGTGCCGTTGCCGCCGGCGTTGCACACGAGCTCGCCTGCGCAGTTACCCGGACCACTGCACGTGGTGCCGAGCCCGGTGATCGCCGGACCGCCGCACAGCTCGCAGGCATTCTGCGCGGGCGCGTTGCAGCTCGTCGCATCGCGCTCCGCGGTGCATGCGAGGACGCCGGGACACGCGCCGTTCGAGCACGTCATGCCGACGTCCGCGACCGCGGGTCCGCCGCACAGGCCACACTCGTTCTTGTCGGGCGCGACGCAGCCGAGCGTGTCGCCGATGCAGGCCTTCTCGCCACTGCAGCCATCGCTCGCCACGCAGGTATCACCCGAGCTCTCGACGTTGTCGACGACGCCATCGCAGTCGCCGTCCTCGCCATCGCAGCGCTCGACGAACGGCGTCACGTCGCCGACGCACACGCCGGTCCACCGCTCGTTGGTGCAGACCTCGACGCCGTCCGTGCAGGTGCCGACGCCACGGGTGTCGATCGGGCCGCGATAGCAGGCGCGAGTGTCCCCGTCGTCGCACTCGACAGCTCCCCCGGAGCCGCCACCGCAGCCGACGAGCATCAGGACGACGACGATCACCCTCACCGCGTCATCGTACCAGCCGCGCCAGCACGCAGTGGGCGGTTTCCGCCGTTACTTCTTGGCGTCGTCCTTCTCGTAGACCGCGGCGATCGCCACCGGCAGCGTCTTGTTGAGATCGAGCGCCATGTCCGTGACCTCGGCGATCGGGGCACGCGCCTTGAGCTTCGCGATGATCGGGCCGAGCGCGGTCTCCGGCAGGTTCGCGCGGGTCGCGAGGCGGCCGAACACCTCGGCCATCGTGTCGCCCATCGTGTCCTTGGGGTCGTCGATGTAGAGCATCGGCAGCATGTTGATCTTCACGGCGAGCTCGTAGGTCGCGGCGCTGGCCTCGCCGAAGTCGGTCTTGATCTTCGCGCCGAGCTCCTTGCCCTGACCGTTCAGCAGGTAGCCCATGCCGGCGGCGCCATCCTCGGCGCGGTTTCCGGTGACGGCTGGCAGCGGCGCGAGCTGCTGCTTGAGCGTGATGTCGGAGATCGTGTTCGCCGACTTGAACGTGCGGGCGACCACGTCGGGTGCCGCGCGCCCGTTGACCATCGCGGCCTGCGCGAGCTTCTGGCCAAGTAGATACATCTGACCCTCGCGCGAGGTCGGTACACCGCCGCTCTTGGCGCCGAGCCCTTCGCTCTTTGCGGCGACGCCGTCACTCCCAGCGCGTTCGGCGGTCTTCGCCTTGCCGTCGCCGTCCTCCTTCTTCTTGCCGCAGGCCGACGCGACGAGGAGCGACACCATCAGGACCACCGCGACGCGAGCTGTCATCATGGGCCGGCTCATAACACTGGTCGACGGACGATGGGGAACCGAATCGCGGCACGGCTGCATGATCGACGGACGCCGCGAGCTCGCCGACCGGATCACGGGTCCGGTGTGACGTAGCTGCCCTTGGTGTCCTTCGCGAGGAGCTCCATGATCTGCACCGCCTTCTGCTCGCTGCCCTTGCTCCACGAGGTGTCGACGCCGAATGCTTTCGCGAGCTCGACGTTCATGCGGTGTCCCTCGAGCGCCTTCTCGAGGTGCTCGCGGACGCGGTCGTGGACCTCGACGACGTACTTCTGGCGGCCGGCGGCATCGAGCTTCGTCGGGTACGGCGCCTTGACCGTGATCTCCCAGAGCTCGACGAAGATCTGCGACATGTTGTAGCCCGCGGCGGTGGCCCAGTAGGCATGCTTGAAGCCGAGGCTGTCGCGCCAGCGATCGTAGGCCTGGACGGCGAGGACGCGCTTGGTCTCGAGGTCCTTGACGAGCTGGTCGTCGGGCAGTCGCACCGGGCTCTCGGCGAACTTGCGATGGAGCAGCTCGCCTCGATAGAAGTGCGCCATCGCGATGTAGTACGGGTCCTCGAGGGTCGGCGCGCGCCGCCACTCGGCGATCGAGCTCGCGAACGCGGCGTCCGCGTTGTCGTACTGCTTGAGCTCCATGAGCGCGTAGCCCTTGCGGGCGAAGGCCTCGACTCGGTCCGCGTAGGTCAGGCTCGTGCGCGCGAGCGCCTCGCCGAGCGTGGTCACCGCGGCCGCGAACTGTTTGGCCTCGGACTGGAGCGCCGCGATGTAGAGGTGACCCTCGACCGACTCGCGCGCGGTCGGATACGCGGTGATGAGCTCGCGCAGGGTCGTGATGGTCGACGTCATGTCGCCCTGGCCGTCGTAGATCGCCGCGATGTTGAACAGCGCGACCGGCGCGTAGATCGACTCGGGGAACTCGGCGATCAGCTGGCGGTAGCGCGCGATCGCGTCCCTGGTGTTGCCGGCCTTCGCGGCGTCATTGGCACCGCGGAACAGATCGGCCGACGCGACAGACGTCAGCTCGGTGTCACCGCCGACGCCCTTGCTGGTCGCGCGGATGCGAATGATGTCGAGATCGGTGACCCGGGGATCTCTCGCCGTGAGTCCGCCGTCGGAGGGATCTGCTCGGACGACTCCGGTTTTTGCGACGGCGAGATCGTCAGCCGGGATCGCCGGTGCTGGCTTCGGCAACGTCGACGGCTTCGCAGCTCCGCCACACGCGAAGAGCCCGACGAGAAAAAGGTATGCATGTCGCGAGCGCATGCTTAGTTATGACGTATGAGGACCGCGATTCGGTGTGAGTCGCGGGCGGGGTAGCAACCCCGAGTTATCCCTTGACTGTTTTCGTGTCACACCGCTTTGCTATGTGGTGATCACTCAATGAAGGTCGCGTTCACACACAATCTTCGTCTCACGGACGTCCGCGAGACCGAAAAAGAAGCCGAGTACGACAGCGCCGAGACGGTCAGCGCCATCGCCGCGGCGATCGAAGCTGCCGGTCACGAGGTGGAGAAGGTCGAGGTCTCCGGTCCGGCCTCGAACCTGCTCGAACGCCTCGAGGCGATCGATCCCGACATCATCTTCAACACCGCCGAGGGCTCGTCCGGGCGGATGCGCGAGGCGTTCTACCCGTCGCTGTTCGAAGAGCTCGACGTGCCGTACACCGGCAGCGACGCCTACACGAACGCGCTGACGCTCGACAAGTGGCTGACCAAGCTGCTGGTCCAGCGCGCCGGCATCGACACCGCACGCGGCATGCTGGTCACCCCGCGCAACCTGGAGTCGATCATCGAGCGCGGCATCGGGCTCGCGTTCCCTGTGATCGTCAAGCCGAACCACGAGGGCTCGAGCAAGGGCATCTACAACACCGAGCTCGGCAAGAGCGTGATCCCGTGGGGATCGTCGATCGTCAAGGAGGCGCGAGACCTCGCGCAGGCCCTGAAGGTCGCGGTTCGCCAGTACCCCGACGGCGTGCTCGTCGAGGAGTACATCGAGGGCATCGACATCGCGCTCGGCTTCATCGAGGGCGTCGGCCACGATGGCGGCCTGCTCACGCCGGTCGAGGTCGACCTCAAGTCCGGCAGCGAGAGCTCGAGCGAGCGGCCGTTCAACATCTACGACTACCGGCTGAAGAACCTCGAGCCCGGCAAGGTCCAGTACCGCTGCCCGGCGAACCTCCCGCGCGACGTCGCGGCCCGGCTCCGGGCGATCTCGGCGGACGTCATCCGGACGCTTGGCCTGCGCGACCTCGCACGGCTCGACTACCGGGTCACCCAGGAGGGTCGGATCTTCCTGCTCGAGGCGAACGCGCTGCCGGCGCTCAACTCGAGCTCGTCGCTGTTCGCGGCCACCGCCCAGGTCGGCCTGACCTACAACGCGACCATCGTCTCGATCCTGAACGCCGCCGCGCTGCGCTCGGGGCTCGCGACCGCGACCCAGCTCGGCACCCGCACCGGCCGCCAGCGCCGCGCGCAGCCGATCCGCGTCGGCTTCACGTACAACGTCAAGCGCAGCCAGGAGGGCGATGACGAGGCCGAGTGGGATCCGCCAGAGACCATCATCGCGATCGCCAACGCGCTCGCCCGGCAAGGTCACATCGTCGTCCACCTCGAGGCCACGCCGGACCTGCCGCGGGTGCTCGCGGAAGCCGACGTCGACCTCATCTTCAACATCGCGGAAGGCGTCGAGGGTCGTAACCGCGAGGCCCAGGTGCCCGCGCTGTGCGAGCTGCTCGGCATCCCGTACACCGGCTCGGACTCGGCGACCCTCGCGATCGCGCTCGACAAGGCGCTCGGCAAGAAGGTGCTGCTCCAGCACGACATCCTGACGCCGAAGTTCCAGGTCATGGAGTCGTCGCGCGAGCGGCTGTCGCCGGACATGAAGTTCCCGCTGATCGTCAAGCCGAACGCCGAGGGCTCGAGCAAGGGTATCGACTCGACGAACGTCGTCGACACCGAAGAAGAGCTCCGCGCAGCCGTCAAGATCTGCGTCGAGAAGTATCGCCAGCCCGCGCTCGTCGAGGAGTACATCGCGGGCCGCGAGTTCACGGTCGGCCTGCTCGGCGACAAGCGGCCCCGCGTGCTGCCGCCGATGGAGATCAAGTTCAAGAAGGACGTTGCACGCCCGGTCTACGACTACAGCGTCAAGCAGGAGTGGGAAGAGCACGTCTACTACGAGTGCCCCGCCAAGCTGACCGAGGCCGAGCAGAAGGCGATGGAGAAGATCGCGCGCGCCACGTTCTGGGCGCTCGATTGCCGCGACGTCGCGCGCGTCGACCTGCGGATGGACGCCGAGGGGCGGATCTACGTCCTCGAGGTCAACCCCCTGCCCGGCCTGACGCCCGGCTACTCGGACCTCGTGCTGATCGCCCAGGCGATCGGCATGGACTACGACCAGCTGATCGCCGAGATCATGGTCGGCGGTCTGCGGCGGATGCGCGAGAAGCGGCGCGAGGAGCGCGAGCTTGTCCGCGAGCGCGAGGCGAATCGCGAGGCCAAGGATGCCACCAAGGCGGGCGAGCTGGCGGCGCGGGACAAGGCCGAGCGGGCCGAGCGCGCCGAGCGTGGCGACAAGAAGCGTCCCAAGCCGATCGACGGCCGAGTCGACGCCGGCGCGGCAGCTGGCCCGGGCGCGACGACCACACCAACGACTCCCGCGACCGGTAGCGGTAACGGTAACGGTAACGGCAACGGCAACGGCAACGGCAACGGCAACGGCAACGGCAGTGGCAACGGCGGCAAGATCGACGCGGCCGGTAATGGACCCGCGGTCCGCGCGGTCCGGCGCGAGCGCTCGGAGCCCACGGCGACCGCGACCGCTGCAGCCACCGCCACGAGCCGCCGTGACGACGCCGATGCCCCGCCGCCTGCGGTCGTCGTGCCTGTCACCAGCAACAACAGCAATTAGCTGTGTGCGGCTGACAGCGCACAACGACGCACCTTGCTGGCGGATCGGCGAGGCGTAGAATCGACGCTAGATGTTCCGGTCTGGCGTCGCGGCCGCATTGCTCGCCGCGTGTGGCAGTAGTCCCGGGATGGATCCGGGCGATCCGGGCGCCGGCACGGATGCCGCGCATCCCGATACGACAATCGTCGAGACCGATCGAGGCGCGCAGCGCTACACCGGCCAGCTCGCGATGACGAGCACCGTGCGGTTCGGTGGATCGCCGTACTGCGAGTACTCGGTGACGCTGAGGAGCATCGTGCTCGACGTGACGCTACATCCGACGCGCGGGCTCACCACGATGAGCATCGCCGACACGGTGGACGAGGCGATCGTCGGCACGTGTCCGTTCCCGCCGGCGGCCGACAGTCGACAGTTCTTCGCGTTCCAGGGCGCGCAGGCCGCGAACGCAGCCGGCGCGTTCGTCCCCACCATGCAGGGACAGCCGAGCAACTCGCCGATGACCGAGGCGACCGTGCTCGTCACGCCGCGGACCGAGACCGTGGTCGACGCGAGCGTGCGTTGGGAGCGAACCGATCAGGGCCCACCGCTCAAGTGGGTCGTGACGACGTCATCGCCGGTGGCCTTGCAGCGCGTGACCTGCGAGATGAACGATCTCTACTGCCTCGGCACCAGCACGCTCGGCTCGCTGCACCGGTGCAGCGATGGCCTGCACCTCGTCGAGGTCAACCGCTGTCCGTCGGGCTGCGCGCCGTCACAGTCGCCGCCCGGGCAGCACGTCGACGAGGCTTGCAACTAGTGCCGGACGCGTAGCGGCCGCCGGGCGCGCAGCGACCGGGCGTGCGAAGCACGCGAGCGATAGTCGAGCCGGAGCGAAGCGGAGGCGAAAAAGTAGTCCGGAACGCGGCTGCGAAGTTTCCGGCGGAGCGCCTGGCCGGGGCGGAGGGTCACTCGGCGGGCTACACTCCGACGCTGTGAAGGTCGCGACCCGCATCACCGTGGCGACGGCGGTCGTCGTGGCGATCGCGTCGGCGGCCTACGCATCGTTCGATCTGCGTGCGCGAACCTCGGAGCGCCAGATGGCGATGGAGCGCGAGGCCAAGGCACTCGCGAATACGCTGCGGACCTCGCTCGAGACCCAGGCGGCGGCCGAGCAACGCGAGGCCCGGTTCCGCGCGGACCAGCTCCAGCGCGACCTCGACAGCTTCGAGAAGAAAGCGCTGGGGGGAAACCCGGACATCCTCGATGTCACCCGCCCCGCGGCCTTGCCCGAGCACGAGAAGCTGCGCGCCGAGCATGCCGAGCTCAAGCAGCGCGTGCTGATCGCCCGGCGTGCCGCGGGTCTCGAGCGTCCCCTCGACCTCGCGCTCGCGTACCGCTCTCCTGGCGAAGGTCAGCTTCGCGAGCTCGAGCGCGCGAGCGGTGGCTGGCACGTGATCGTGATCTCGCGCGCCCAGGCCACCGAGCTGCCGATCACCGGCATGACCGAGCCGCAGCTGCGCCGCATCAAGACGCTGTTCGACGTTCCCCACCGCGCGTTCTCCGACGTCGAGGAGGAGGAGTACTACTACGCGGTGCCCTTGCGCGCCGCGTCGGCCCGCGAGGACGAGCGCGTGGTGCTCGGGATGCTCGAGATCTCGCGGTCCGCCGACGCGCTGAACACGGACCGCGGCGACCTCGGGCGTGCGCTGCTGCTCGTGCTGCTGATCATCGTCGTCACCACGGTCGTGGTCGCCGCCGCAGCGAACCGGTTCGTGAGCCGGCCGATCACGAAGCTCTTGCGCGGCATCGACGACGTCGCGAAGGGCGACCTCTCCCACGTGATCCTCTCGGAGCACGATGACGAGATCGGTGCGATCGCGACGCGGTTCAACGAGATGACGTTCTCGCTCCGCGAGTCGCGGGCCGAGACCCAGCGCCAGAACGAGGCGACGCTCGCGCTCGAGCAGCGGCTCGGGCAGACCGAGAAGCTCGCGACGCTCGGCCAGCTCGCGGCGGAGATCGCGCACGAGGTCGGGACGCCGCTCAACGTGATCGCCGGGCGTGCGCGGTCGATCCAGCGCAAGTCGCGGGACCCCGAAGCCGTCGAGAAGAACGCCGGCATCGTCGCCGAGCAGACCGCGCGGATCACGCGCATCATCCAGCGGCTCCTCGATTTCACCCGGCGCAAGGTCGGGACACCCGAGCAGGCCGCGGTCAACCTCAACGAGCTCGCGCTGACCACGATGGAGCTGCTCGCCGGCCAGTTCTCGGCCGCCAAGGTCAAGACCCGCCTCGATCGCGCCGAGGGCATCCCGAAAGTCGCCGGCGATCGCGACCGCCTCCAGCAGGTCTTGATCAACCTCTTGCTCAACGCCGCGCAGGCGATGCCCGACGGCGGCAAGCTCCGGGTCGAGACCCGGGTCGTGCACCGCGCGCGACCCGGCCTCGAGGGCGGCGCCGAGCAGCAGTTCGTGCAGATCGCGGTGACCGACACCGGCGTCGGCATCCCCGCCGAGAGCAAGGACAAGATCTTCGATCCGTTCTACACGACGAAGGAGGGCCAGGGCGGCACGGGCCTTGGCCTCGCGGTCGTGTCGGGCATCGTCAAGGAGCACGACGGCTGGATCGACGTCGAGGACTGCGACGGCGGCGGCACCGCGTTCCGCGTGCACCTGCCGGCCTGACACCGCCAAGGCCACTCGCGGTCGTCACGCACCGTCGATGATTGGCCGACGATGTAGTGGCGGTCATACAAACGGTCCGCGAACCGCGGCGCGGTTACTCGTCGTACATGCCGTGGTAGCCGCCGTAGCCGTAGCCGCCGTAGATGGCGGGCTGGCCCGCGAGCGAGGTCACGATCTTCTCGGTGGCGTCGTCGAGGTCGGTGCCGCGGCCGCGGAGCTGGCCGGCGGCGGCTGACTTCAGCTCGGGCTTCGCGTGCGGATCGTTGACGATCTGGGTCAGCACCTGGTCGACCTCGGGGCCACCGTTGTAGGCCGACTGGATCGCGGTCTGCGCGACCTGTGGATCCTGATCGCGCATCAAGGTCGCGAGCTGCTGGCTCGCCTTGGGATCGTCCATGTTCGCGAGCCCGCTGATCGCGGCGATCCGCTCGTCGGGCTTGCCATTGCGCGTGGCCTCGATGATCGCGGCCTGCGCCTTCTCCGAGCCGACCTGGCCGAGGCTCTGGAGGGCGGCCGCGCGGACCGCGGTGTCGCTATCGCGGGTCAGCCGGAGCAAGGTCTCGGTCGAGTGCTCGTCGGGGTTCTGCGCGAGCGACGAGATCGCGACCATCCGCACACCCTTGTCGCTCGACGTCAGCGCGCGATCGATCAGCCGGCGCGCCTCGGGCGTCCCCATCGATGCGAGCGCCCAGACCGCCGAGCTTGCACCGCTGACGTCCTTGCCCGACAGCATCTCCTCGGCGAGCCGCATGCCCTCGGGCGCGCCCGCGACGATCAGCTGGTTCATCACCTGCATCTTGACCTGCGGGTTCTCGCGCGACGCGGTGAGTAGCGCGGTCTTGACCTCGGTGGTCAGCCCCATCTGGCCGAGCGCGCCCGCCGCGACGCCGGCGAGGTCCTTGTCCTTGTCGGTGAGCGCGGCGATCAAGGCCTGGCGCGCGTCCTCGGTGCCGACGCGACCCAGCACGTTCGCGGCGTACGACGCCTCGTCGCGGCGGCCCGAGAACAGCGAGTCGCTGAGCAACTGGGCGAGCGCCGGGTCGCCGGGCCGGACCTGCGCGAGCATGTCGAGGGCGCTGACCCGGGTCTGGCCTCGGTTCTTGCCTGCGATGTCGACGAGCGCGTCGAACGCCTTCGGCGAGCCGGCATCCGCGAGCATCCGCATCGCCTCGTAGCGCTCGTTTCGCGAGCCCTTGCCGGCGAGATCGATCGCGAGGCGCAGCGCCTCGGGGTTTCCGGTCTTGATGAGCCGCGGCAGCGCCGCGCGACGATCTGCGCTCGTGCCGTCCTTGATCACCGAGAGCAGCGCGGCGTCGATGTCCTCGCCTTCCATCTGCGCGAGCTGATGAAGCGCGCCCGTGATCGCCGCGCGATCGGACAGCGCCGACTCGATCAGCAGCGCGCGGGCCTCGGGACCGCCGGCATTCGCGAGCGCGCCTGCAGCGGCCATCGCGGCGTGCCGATCGCCGACCGCGAGGATCTCGCCGAGCAGGGCGAGCGCCTTCTCGCCATTGATCTCGCCGATCGCGTTGACCGCGGCCCACCGCGTGTTGAGGCCGCCATGAAGCGCGGCCTCGCGCAGCACGGGCAACGCCACCTCTCCGGCCTTGCCGAGCGCGGAGAGGGCGGCGTTGACGAGCTGCGGATCGCCAGACTTGACGATCTCGGTCAGCTGGGCGAGGAGCTTGTCGTCGATCTCGTCGATCGAGCCGAGCGCGGCGGCGGCGATCCGGGTGTCCTCCGAATCGATCAGCTTGCGCAGCGCCGCGGTGGCGGTCGGTGAGGACACGGCGCCGAGCGCCATCACGGCCGAGCTGCCGACCATGTAGTCACCGGTCTCGGTGAGCTTGATCAACGCGGTGACCGCGCGGTCGGAGCCGACCTGGCCGAGCGCGGCGATCGCGACGGTCTGTGAGGGATCGCCGCTCTTCTTCGCGACCTCGAGCAGCACGCGCTCGCCCGCCTCGCTCTGCGATGACCCGAGCGCGCTGATCGCCGCATTGCGGATGGCGGGGCGATCATCGGTCGTGTACGCGATCACGACCTCGATCGCGTGCTCGGTGCCGATCTTGCCGAACGCCCCGAGCATCACCTCGGGCACGCCACGCCGGCTGTCCTTGAGTAGCGGCATCACCATCTCGATCGCCTCGTCGTCGCCGATCGCGCCGAGCTTGTCGGCGAGCACGCTGACATCACGCAGCGTCCGCGCCGCGAGCAGCCTCTCGACGAGCTCGGTCTTCGAGACGCCGGCGGCGGCCGCGCTCACCCGGAGCGGGCGGCGGAACTGCTTCGGCATCGTGCCGCTGCGGGCGGCCACGCTGGCGGCGGGCGTGTTCGGCGCGGCAGCGGGATCGCCGGAGACTACCGAATAGCCGGCGACGGCGGCGAGCAGGGCACAAGCGAGCTTCCAGCGGGTCAGTGTGGTCACGGGGCTCTTTTCACTTGGCGGTGGTCGCAGGTGCAGACGTCTCGAGTGTCTGTGTCAAACGAACGCCGTTTGGTATCGATCCATTCCTGGGCTACGTAACGTATGGGTAAGCCAGGCTCGCGAAACCAGCCGGCATTGCCGTCATGGGCTGCCGGAATGGACGCCGTCCGCGCGGGAAGGTTCCGGCTGGCAGCCGGGTACCGCGTGGTGGCAACCACGGCGGCGAGGAGGTGTCGGGGCGAGCTGCGAGGTCGGGGGGCACGTCGAACAGACGCAGCCCGCACCGGGGAGTCGCAAGATTTCGTGCGGGCTCCGAGTCAGAAGGCCCAGCGCAGCAAGACCTGTTCGAGCGCGCGAATGATCGCTGACATCGCTGCGCGTCGCAAGCGCACACCGGTGTGTGCGCGAGGATGTGCGGCGGGCGCAGGCGCACATTCTTTGAAATGATGTGTCGACGAGAGACGCAGTGGATTGACGGCGTCGGTGTGGTTCGTAGACTCGATCCATGTTGACGAGCGAGCAGACCCAGGAGCTTCGAGCGAAGCTGGAAGCAGACATGGCGCGCCTCGGCGACCATGCGCACAACGCCCTCGAGTTCACGATGGACCGCGATCGCGATCGCATCGGTCGCGACTCGATGGACGAATCAACCGAGGAGGAGATCTACTCGACGCAGCTCCGGCTGCACGATCGGGAGAACTTCCTGCTGCAAAAGGTCCGCGAGGCAATGATTCGCCTCGAGGCAGGCAAGCTGGACGAGTGCGAGGAGTGCGCGGAGCCGATTGGCTTCAAGCGCCTGCTGGCCCGTCCGGTGACGACCCTGTGCTTCGAGTGCAAGTCGGCCCGCGAGCAGGTCGAATCCGAGACGCACGCCGAGTAGCGGATCCCGACGCGGCGATTCCATACGCCGGCGTACACGCTAGGGCGCCTGGGGTTTGGTTCCGCTTCGCGACCTCTGCTAGTATTCGTCGTCGGGGATGCGCGACCGCTATACGATCACCGAGCGACTCGACCATGGCGGTATGGCCGAGGTGTTCCGTGGCGTCGCGGAGTCGATGGAGGGGTTCAAGAAGTCGGTCGCTATCAAGCGCATCCTTCCGAACCTCACCAAGAACCAGAAGTTCGTCTCGATGTTCCTCGACGAGGCGCGGCTCTCGCTGTTCCTCCAGCACGCGAACATCGTCCAGGTCTTCGATATCTCGAAGACTCCTGATAACGCGTACTTCCTCGTCATGGAGTACGTCGACGGGTGCAACCTCAAGGCACTCATCGAGCGGCAGAAGCAGAAGACCAAGCGCATCGAGGTCGCCCACACGATCTACTTGATGATGGAGTGCTGCAAGGCGCTCCAGTACGCCCACTCGCTCGAGCACCCCGAGACCAACGAGCCGCTCGGCATCGTCCACCGCGACATCTCGCCGCCGAATATCCTGCTGTCCAAGAACGGCGAGGTGAAGCTCGTCGACTTCGGGCTCGCCAAGGCGAACAGCCAGATCGAGTCGACCGATCCGGGCGTCGTGAAGGGCAAGTTCAGCTACCTGTCGCCCGAGGCGGCGAGCGGCCTCGAGGTCGACCATCGGGCCGACGTGTTCGCGGTCGGCATCATCCTGTGGGAGCTGTTCACGGGCCGTCGCCTGTTCTTCGGTGACACCGACTACCAGACCGTCGAGCTCGTCCGCCAGGCGCGGGTACCGTCGATCTCGGCGCTCAACTCGGAGATCGAGCCCGAGCTCGAGCAGGTCGTGCGCAAGGCGCTCGCCCGCGATCCCGAGGAGCGCTACGCGAGCGCGAGCGACCTCGGCGATGCGCTCGCCCAGTATCTGTTCTCGCGCCGCATGAAGGTGACGGCGCGCGACATCGCGACCCTCGTGAAGGACACGCAGGTCGAGATGATGCGCAAGCGCTCGGCCGAGCCCAAGGAGTCGCTGATCGACGCCTTGATCCTCGACGAGATGCAGAAGATGACGTCGCTCGTCGAGCAAGAGGGCGGCGCGAACCCGGCCGCCAGCGGCGAAGGTTCGATGAGCCTCGACCCGAACACGTTCGTGAACACCCAGAACTGGAGCGGCGAGCTGCTATCCGGCGGCGCGGCCCCCCCCAGCGACCGTGCGAGCAAGAAGAAGCAGTCGACCCGGCCTCCCGCGAACAAGGCGCGTGCCGGCAACCACCCGACGCCGGCACCGGGCGAGCTCGAATCGCTCGAGCAGATGCTCGAGCCCGAGCGCACCGGCGTCCACAAGCGTGATGGCGAGGGCAAGCCGCCGTGGCTCCTGATCAGCCTCGTCCTCTTGCTGCTCGCCGCCGGCGCTGCCGCGGCCGTCGTGTTCATGATGCAGTAGCTGCTACGGCAGGCTCTGCAGCGTGCGCAGCGCCTCGCTGTTCGGCGCGAGCTCGCCAACCCGAGTGATCGCGTCGGCGCGGAGCTTCTTGTTCTTGAGCCGCGACGCCACCGTGCCGAGCATGACCCAGCCCTCGACGAGGTCCGGGTTGTACTTGATGGCGAGCTGCGCGAGCTCGAGCGCGCGCTTGGGATCCTTGTCCTTCACCATGTCGCCGAGATAGAGGTACGCGGCGAAGATCGACGGGTCCTGCTCGATCACGAGATCGAGCGCGTTGCGGGCGACCGGATCGTTCTTCGTGAAGTACGCCGACACCGCGCGCCCGAAGTTGGCCTGAGCCATCCGGCGCGGCGTCGCCTTCTCGGCGGTGAAGGCCTTGCCGGCCTCCTCGTAGGCCTTGCCGGCCTCCTCGTAGTTGTCGTCGGCGAGCGCCAGCTTGCCCTGGACGATGAAGGCCTCCGGGCGCCCCTGCAGCTTCTTCGGCGCCAGCGTCTTCACGCGGTCGAGCAGCTTCGTCTGCTTGCCGCCGGAGGCGGCGTCGGCAGCGAGCAGGAACGTCTCGGCATCGCCGCCGCAGTCCTCGATGGCGCGCGCGAGGGCCTGTGCAGCGCCGGCATAATCGGCCTTGCGCAGCGCGAGCCGGCCGCGCTCGCGATCGAGCTGCCAGCGCACGAGGCCTGGCGCCTTGTCGGCCGGTTCGAACAGCGCGGCGGCGCCGACGTGATCGCCGACCAGCATCCGCGCGCGCGCTCCCTCGACGAGCAGGTTCGCCGGGACCTTGTCGCCGGCCTCCTTGATCAGGCTCTCGAGGGTATCGCGACCGCCACTCGGGTCGCGATCCTCGATCATCAGCAGCGCGCTCTCGAGGCGGGCTTCGGGCAGCCGGCTCGCCTCCTCGTAGGCCTTGCGCGCGAGCCGCGGCTCGCCGAGATCGCGGTAGACGCGCGCGAGCTCGAGCTGGGCGCGCGCGATGTCGTGCGACGGCGGGCCGATCACGGCCTTCTCGAGGATGCCGCGGGCCTTCTCGCGAGATCCGGTCTCTCCACTCCTATGTAGGATGGCGGCGTAGACCGTCGCGAGGGCCGGCGTCGCCGTTGCCGCGTTGAACTTCGACTCGATCCGCTTGCGCGCGCCCTCGACGTCACCGGCCTGGAGCGCGAGCCACGCGTGCCCGACGAGCGCGAGCTCGAGCGTCGGCGCTTTCTTGAGGGCGGCGTCGAAGTCGGCGCGCGCGGCGTCGTGATCGCCGGCTGCGAAGCGGACATGACCGCGGACGGCCAGCGCGCGGGGAAACTGCGCGAGCTCGGCGGACGTCGAGAGGATGTCGAGCGCGTCGGTCACCTTGCCTTGCGCGAACGCGACCTCGGCGAGCGTCGTGCGGGCCCGGCGGCTCGCCGGCCACAAGGCGAGCGTGCGATCGGCGGCGGTCCGGGCTGCGGGATATGCGCCGGTCGCGAACATCGTGTCGACGACCTCCTCGGCAAACCGCTGCTCGTCGATGCCGATCGCGAGCGCGTTGCGGATATTGGTCTGCGCCGCCTGGACGTCACCGCGCGCGAAGTCGATGCGTGCGAGCGCGAGATCGGCGAACGCGATCTGCGCCGGCGACACGCTGCGAGGCTCACCCGCGGGCTTTGCGCCGTCGGCGATCACCTTCTCGAGCTGCGCGCGGACCTCGGTACCGAGCGAGCTTCCCGGCACCACGCGACCGCTCGCGGCGAGCAGCGTCGCTCGCTCGACCACTGCGGCGGGGTGCTCCGGCGTCAGGGCGATCGCGCGATCGGCCGCGGCGATCGCGTCGTCCCACCGCGACGCCTGGCCGAGCGCGCGCGCGAGCCCTACCACGTAGACCGGGCGGACCTCCTTCTCGACCGCACGCTCGAGCGAGTCGACCGCGAGCTTGGTCTCGCCGACGAGGAGCTGCGCATGACCGATCACGTGGAGGACCGCGGCGTCCTCGGGGTCGCTGTCCTCGACCGCCGTGCGTGCCGTCTTCGCATCGCTCTCTGCGAGCGCGAGGTACGCGATCGCGAGCTTACCATCGAGCCCGCCCTGCCCGTTCAGCCCGTCGACGGCCGCGTTGGCCTCGGTGAAGCCGTCGCCGAACTCGAAGGCGACGAATGCGCGGGCGCGCGCGAGGGCGGCGCGGTTGTCGATCGTGGCGGAGGCCTGCGCGATGCCGGCGAGCCGATCGCGGGCGCCGATCCACCCCGGCCAGGTATCGGCCTTCGCGAGCGCGACCGCCTGCTGGCGGGCCGCGGCGATCTGCTTGCCGAGCCGCATCGCGCGGATCTGGAAGCCGGCGAACACGCCGCCGCCGATCACGAGCGCGCCGAGCAGGATCCAGATCGCGATCTGCAAGCGCGAGCGCGCGCGCCGCATCCCGGTCTTCAGTGGCCTCGCCTGGGACTGGTTGACCGAATCGTTGGGCGCGACCGGCGGCAGCACGTCCGCCGCGAACATCGCCGCGACCTGCGGATCCATCGGCTCGGCGTTGCGCGTGGCCTCGTCGGCGCCGGCACCGCCGACGTGCAGCATCTGCGCGTGGTTCTGCGCCCACCCCGGTCCATTGTCGCCGTGAAACATCGCGTCGACCGCGGCGGCCGACTGCTGCTGCGCGGAATGGAAGCCGCCCGCTCGGTCCGGCGGCGGTTGCGGCATCATCGTCTGCGCGTACGGGTTTGCACCCGGCAACGGCATCGGTAACGCGGCGGCTGTCGGCAGTGCGGCGGCGATCTGGCTGCGCTGGTTGGGCGGTGGTGGCAGTGGCTGCGGCGGCGGGTGGTTCCCCATCAGATGCGGGAGCTGCGGCGGCGGCGCGACCGACGCGTGGTGCAGCGTCGGTCGATTCGCCGCCGGTGCTACGCGCGAGGCGTCGATCGGCCCGGACGGCATCTTCACGGCGTTGCGGACGGCGGTGCCCGGACCGGGCCGCCGCCCCGGCACGTCGATCGTCTCGTCGACCTCGACCAGCTCGTCGTCGTCGAGCTCGACGCTCGATGCTTCCTTGCGCTTGGGTCCGGGCAGCGGCTTTTTCGTCACCGGCTTCGCGCGTGACGGCATCACCGCGCCGCGCGCGCCGTCTGCGACCTTGGGCCGGTTGCCACCGCGCGACAGCGGCGGCATCGCGATGTCGCCGAAGTCGTCATCATTCTCGTTGCCCATCTCGACGCCATCGAGCTCGGGGTCGACCTCGACGGTCCCGGTGCGCTCGCCCACCGCGCGCACCGCGGGACCCGGCGTCGCATCGGCCGGCGCGTGCTGCGCGAGCTCGACCTGGCTGCGCCGCTTCGAGCCCGGCGCGGCGATCGACGTTGGTTGCGTGAAGTTGCTGTTGGCCTCGGCGTTGTCGTCGGTGTCCTCGTCGTCGACGCCACTCGGCACGTAGGCGCGCGTCATGAACGCACCGGGTGCAGGCAGATTCGCCGCGGGTCGTCCCGGCGGCGGCGCACTCGGCAGCTTGCTGCGGGGTGCCGCGTTCGCGGGCTCGCTCCATCTCGGGCCCGGCGAGACGAAGCCGACGGCTGGATGTGCCGCCGACGTGCGCGGCTGACCGACCGAACGCTCGGCCTCGTCGAGCAAACTCGCGATCCGCGGATCGTTCGGATGTTGCGCGCGCACGCGCCGGAAGATCTCGACTGCCGCCGGGATATCGCCCTTGCGGAGCAGCGCCTCGGCCTTCAGCACCTGTGCGGTGATCGACGTGTGATCGAGCTCGAGCGCGACCCGCATCTCGGCGAGCACCTCGTCGAAGCGCTTGAGCGCGAGCAGTGCTTGCCCGAGCACGACGCGGCCCTCGACAGTCGTCGGCCGGCCGAGCAAGCCCAGGCGGCAGACCTTCACGGCCTCCTGGTACTGCCCAGCAGTGACCAGCGCCTGGCCACGGGTGACGAAGTCGGCTTGCGACACCGGTCGACGATGTTACCCCGTCCGGGGCCCAGAATGGAGCGAGCCAGCGAACGCTGGCGAGCGGGCCGAGATGGAGCGAGCCGGCGAACGCTGGCGAGCGGGACGCAATCGGCGAATCCCCGCGCGGAGCCTGGAAGATCGGGGTCCCCGAAGCTTACTGATGTGACTCGACCGGCGCTGTCGTGACAGGGCCGACGTCACGTATGGACGCCTGCGGACCTGGCTTGGCGGGGTGCGGGGCGGCGCCAGCCGGCTTTCCATCCTCGATAGGCTCGAGCAGGCCGGGCATCTCGTGCCCGCGCATCCGGGCCTCCTCGACCATCATCCAGGTCTTGCCGGTGCGCTGCCAGGTCTGCACCGCGTGGGTCTCGCGCAGCGTTCCCTCGGAGTCCATGTACCAGGAGACCTTGACCTGGACCTTTGCCTCGGTCTTGCCGCTGCGGGCGACGTTGACCACCTCGTAATCGGTGATCCGCAGATCCTCGGCACGCTCGTCCATGTCCTCGACGAACTTCGAGCGCTCTGCGGGCGGGATCAACGCCGCGGCGATCGCGTAGCGCTGCCAGCGAATCCCCTCGTTGTAGCTGCGGATCGACTCCGCGAGCGTCTCGGAGTTTTGCTGACGGGCCCCGCAGGCGGCCAGCGACAGCACGGCAACGATCGAACACATCGCGTATTTCATGGTTCTCCTCCACCGGTCGCGCGCTTCTTGCGGACAGCCTTGATCGCGTCGAGATCGCGCGCGCCGAGCTCGCGCGTCACGACCAGCACGACCACGAACGTGATGCCGACGATCGCTGCCTCGGCGAGCGTCATCAGCTTGCCGTGCAACGGCAGCACCCGGCCGACCGCGAGGGCCACGCCGGTCGCGATCGCGATCCGCACGATGCTCGCGACCGGCAGGAACGCGCCGAGCTTGCGGGTCAGGAGCCAGCCCGACGCGATCGCGCCGAACAGCATCGCACCGGCGGTGACCATGGCCGCGACCGCGAGGACGTCACCGCTCTCGGCGGCGAGCGGGATCGCGATCCAGTTGCCGATGATCGACAGCCCGAGTGTCGCAGCGGCGATCCCGATCGCGGGCCGGGTATGGCCGGCGCTGTTGAGGATCGTGCCGTTGATGGCGAACACGCTGAACGCGACGTTTCCGAAGGCGAGCGGCAGCACCGCAGTCGCGCCCATCTCGACGTAGTCCGGTGCGTAGACCAGCCCGAGCACGTCCGCGGGGTTTGCCGCCATCACGACGGCGATCGCCATCGCGAAGATCAGCGAGTACCGCGACGTCACCGCGATGTAGCGCCGCGTGGTCTCCCGATCCTCGGAGAACGTCGACCGCGACACCAGCGGGAACACGACGAACGTGACCGCGATGATCGCCTGATACGACAGGCGCGCGATGTTCTGGACCGCTGCGTAGTACGCGTTCTGGACGTCGGCGAGCACGCTCGGATCGACCTGGTAGCCGGTGATCCGCACCGCCCACGGCATCACGCCTTCGAGGCTGGTCGCGAGCTCGCGTGCGTGCTCGGTGAAGTACACCGTCGTGAACCGCTTGATCAGGATGCCGTCGGCGAACATCAGCGCGTTGAACAGCGTCAGGTAGAGCGCGACGCTCGCGAAGAACTTCAGCATCGGCTTGATCGGCAGGCGCTCGTCGCTCGCCGTGGTGCGCGGCATGCCGACCCAGATCGCGGCGGCGCACAGGATGATCACGACCGCGGCGACCCAGCCACCGATCACGCCGAGCACGCCGAGGCCCGCCATCGCCATGCCGAGCAGGCCCGCGCTGCGGATCGTCGCGAACGTGATGTCGAGGCCGGCTTGCTTGTGGAACTGGTGCAGCCCGTTAGCGGTTCCAACGAACACCGCGTAGAACGAGTTGCCGCCGATGATCATGCCGGCGAGCATCAGCGCCGATGTCTTGCCATCGTCGAGCAGCACGTAGCGCGAGACCAGCGGCGCGACCGCGATGAAGCCGATCGCGATCGGCAGGCCGAGCCGAACGTGCATGCGCAGGCCGGCGTGCTGGACGAGCCGCGCCTTGCCGGGCTGCTGCGCCGAGAACCGCGAGACCGCCTGGATCGTGCCCGTCACGAGGACGTTGTTCACGAACGACGCGATGCTCGCGACGATGCTGTAGCTGCCGAATGCCGAGCGCGACAGGATGGCGGGCAGCCGGAACTGCACGACCATGCCCGCGAACATGAAGTAGAACTTCGCGAACGCGATGTAGAGGACACCGCGGCCCGCGGCAGCCGCGGCAGGCGGCTGGGTGCCGGTTGTCGGCGCGGCTGGTGGCTGCTGGTCGGACTCGCTCATGCGCTACGCCGGTTATCCCGGGTAACACGCGACCAGCAGAACCGACAACTTAGTGACGACTTCGCGAAGTGCTTCGCGAAGCGCGGGCGGTCAGGTCAGCGGGCCGGGATCGGTCGGCGTCGTCGGGGTGGGCTCGGACGTGCCGCCACCGCCGTCATCGCCACTGCCGTCGCCACCGCCGCCGTCGGGCGAGCCCGGATCCGGGGTGCCGTCGGGTCCCGTCGGGTCGTCGCCCGCGTCCGGATCGACGACGTCCTCGTCACAGCAACCGTTCTCGTCGCAGCCCGGCTGCGGAAACATGCAGTTGTGCTTCTTGTCGTCGCCCTGGCCGCTGTTGCCATCGCCGATGCAGTCGACCTTGCCGCTGCTGAGGTCGTCGCAGTTGTCACCGTTCGAGGTGCCCTGGCACTTGTCGTTGGTGTTCTTCTTGACCTTCGGCGTGTAGCTGCCGTTCGGCGTGCAGACCTCGAGCGAGTACGCGTTGACGTGTGTCGAGGGGCTGCTGCAGGCCGCGGAAAATAAGACGAGTACGAGATAGCGCATCGGTGATCCTCCGTCTGGGTGCTTGAGCAACCGATGTGCCGTGGCTATCTAGCTGAAACGTCGAAAACCGCCTGGCGGTTCAAGTTCGGATAGTACCGATCGGTACAATCTGGACCGGTCATCCCTATACTGGGCCACGCCGGATGATTCCGCCCCGTACCAAACCTATCGAGCCGCGTGTCGGTGGCGGCGTGCTCGTCGCGATCGGCGAGACCGCGTTCGGCGCGTACACGCTGCCTCACAAGGCGAAGGTGACATTGGGTCGCTCCGGCGAGAACGACGTCGAGATCAACGACACGTCGATCTCGCGCGAGCACGCGGTGATCCATTTCGGCGATGTCGTGTGCATCGAGGACGTCGGCAGCACGAACGGGACGTTCGTACGCGAGCCGATGCAGTGGACCCCGGATCTCGATCCGCTGACGATGGCGACTCACGAGCGCAAGCTCGAGCGCGGCGAGCAGGTCGAGCTCGTGTCGGGCAGCATCATCATGCTCGGCAAGGTGATGCTGATGTTCCAGGCGCGCCCGAGCCGTGGCCGCCCGCGCCGGCTGTGGCCGCACGCGCTGTTCGAGGAGCGTGTCGAGGAGGAGTGCGCACGCGCGACGCGCGAGCACCGGATGTTTGCCGTGCTCCGGATCCGGCTCAGCGAGGCGACCGCGCCAGGCGCGATCATCGACACCGCGGTGATCGACAAGCGAATCATCAACGCCGGCGGCACGGTGAACGGTGCGGGCTCGGGTCGCCGCGAGCTCGCCGAGGACATCCTGGCGTCGACGACACGCCCTGGCGACGTGATCGCGATCGACGAGAACGGCGAGTACGACGTGCTGCTGTGCCCGGCCACGAGCGCCGAGGCGCAGGTCATCGTCGACCAGCTCGCCGAGCAGTTCACCGACAACGGGCTGGGTGCCGAGGTCGGCCTCGCGTGTTACCCGCGTGATGGCCGGTCGACCGAGATCCTGCTCGCGCGCGCGAAGGGCCAGTCCCCCGACCCGACCGATCTGCCGCATCCGATCGTCGTTCGCGATCCGCAGATGATCGCGCTGCACCAGATGATCGATCGCGTCGCCGGCAGCGACGTCACGGTGCTGCTCCTCGGCGAGACCGGCGTCGGCAAGGAAGTGATCGCCGAGACACTGCACCAGCGCTCACCGCGTGCCGACGGCCCGCTCGTCCGGATCAACTGTGCCGCGTTGCCGGAGCAGCTCCTCGAGGGCGAGCTGTTCGGCCACGAGCGCGGCGCGTTCACCGGCGCCGACAAGGCCAAGGCCGGCCTCATCGAGAGCGCCGAGGGCGGCACGCTGTTCCTCGACGAGGTCGGTGAGATCCCGCTGTCGACGCAGGTCAAGCTGCTGCGCGTGCTCGAGGAGCGCAAGGTGCTACGGCTCGGCGCGCGTAGCCCGACCGCCGTCGACGTCCGGATCATCGCCGCGACCAACCGAGATCTCGAGGCTGACGTCGCCGCCGGCACGTTCCGCCAGGATCTGTTCTTCCGGCTGCACGTGTTCCCGCTCGAGATCCCGCCGCTCCGCGATCGCGCGTCGGAGATCGAGCCGCTCGCCGCCGTGTTCATCGCGAGCCTGTGCGAGCAGATGCACCGCCGGTCGCGGCCGCGACTGAGCGCGAGCGCGGTCGCCGCCCTCCAGGCCTACGCGTGGCCCGGCAACATTCGCGAGCTGCGCAACGTCGTCCATCGCGCGCTGCTGCTCTGCCACGGCGATGTCATCTCCGACGCGCACCTCCCGCTCGAGCGCATGGGCCGGACGATCGCCACGCACCACGATCGCGAGGTCTCGGGCGCGATGCCGATGCCAGGCCGCAGCGATCCACCGC
>JACCTC010000214.1 GCA_013812655.1 Deltaproteobacteria bacterium
GGGCCTCGGGGTCCGCCCGTGGCGCGTGATCGCGACCTCGCGTGATGCCGCCGCGCGCGCCGCCGCACTCGCCGGGCCACGCGCGACGTTGACGCTGCTCGCGCCCGTCGCGCGCAGCTCGGGCGACGTCCTCGATGGCCTGATCTCACGCGAGGTCACGGTGATCGGCGTTGCCGGTGCCCACCCCGACCTCGTCGTCGAGGTCGCGGCGATGTGCGTCAAGGGTGACGTCGATCTCGTCGGCGGAACGTCGTCGACGCCCGACCCGACGCGCACACACGTCACGCTGCCGCGTCCGTAGCTGGCGCGATCAGAGCGCGAGCATCAGCAGGATCGCGCCGACGGCGGCGAGCCCGAGCACGATGAACACGATGATCATCGTCCGCCCGCCCTTCATCTCGCCGATCAGCGCATCCTCGGAGACCTTGGTGCCGGTCATGCTCGCCTTGGCGTCGGGCATCGCCGACATCATCTGCGTCGCGCCGGTGCGGAGGCTGTACTTCTCCTTGTCGCCGCGCGAGATCGAGCCGTCGTCCTTGTAGCGCTCGTCCATCGGCATCGAGTCGGCCTTGTCGATCGACGCGTCCTTGCCGGTCTTCGCGCGCTCCTCGGCGGCGGCCACCGCAGCCTTCGCGTCGAGGTCGCCCTTCTTGAACCACATCGTCTCGCGGAACTTGCCCTTCGTCTCTTCGGGCTTGTCGCCCTTCTTTGTCGACGGGGCATTCGCGACCTGGGGCGCCGCGACCACCGGGGCTGCAGGCAGGACGGGCGCGGCCGGCAACACCGGCGCGGCGGGCTGCACCGGTGCGGGTGCGGGGGCCGCTGCATGCACCGGTTCCGGAGCCTGTGCAAAGGCCTGCGCCGGCGCCGGAGCCGGAACATGAACCGGTGCAGGTGCGTGCGCCGGTGCAGGCATCTGCGCCGCGCCATCTGCGGATGGCGGTGCCCACGGCGAACGCTCGGTATTTGGAGCATTGCCCGACGGCACGCCCATCATCGTCGCGGCACCCGAAGTGGTGACCGGAGGACTCGCGGGCGCCATCGCAGCTGACGGAGCCAGTGATGACGCCACCGCGACCGGTGCGCCCATCGGCGGAGCCTGGAGGTGGGTCGGTGTGATGATCCCGGCCGCCGTGCTCGGCGCCGGCGCGCTCGGTGCCATCCCGGCGGCGACCTGCGCCGGCACGAGCGGCTGCATGCCCTGCGGTACCGAGTAACCACCGCCACTCGAGCGGACCCCGAGCAGGGTCTGCACGAGCTCGGCCTTCGGCTTGGCCTTGCCCATCGGCTGCGTCGTCTTCGGTTCGTGGGCGTCGCCGCGCGCGATCCGCGAGACCTCGTCGACGAACTGCCGGACGGTCAAGAAGCGCTTCGTCGGGCTGCGATCGAGCGCCCGCATGATCAAGGCCTCGACCGTGGTCGGGACGGGCGCGAGCGACGACGGCGTCGTGATCGTGCCGTGGACATGCGCGCGGTGAACCTCGTCGGCGCTGCCGCCGTGCACGGTCTGACCAGTCAACACATAGTAATAGAGCGCGCCGAGGCTGTAGAGGTTCGAGCGCTGGTCGACCGGCTTGCCCTCGACCTGCTCGGGCGCCACGAACTCGGGGACACCCGGGGTGCGCTCGGTCGTCGGCACCGGCAGCGAGAAGTTGATGAGCTTGATGTCGCCGGCACCAGATCGTGCGAACAGGACGTTCTTCGGCGCGAGATCGCGATGCACGACGCCGACCTGCGCGGCCTCGATCAGCGCCTCGCCGATGACCTCGATCAGATGCGCGGCCTGCTCGAGCGGGATCGGGCCACGGGCCGTGATCGCCTCTTCGAGCGTGTGCGCGCCGTCGAGTAGCTCGTACGCCACCCACGTCTCCTCGCCACGCTTGCCGGACCCGATCACCTTGGCGACACCGACGCTCTGTACGCGCTCGAGCTGCTTGAGCTCGCGCTCGAGCCGCTGCGCGACGCCGGGCAGCGCCATCACGCCCGGCGCGACGAGCTTGACCGCGACGGTGGCGCCGCCCTGCTTGTCGGTCGCGCGATGCACCGAGCCGGTTCGACTACCGCCGATCCGGTCGGCGAGCGTGAACCGGGCCGAGAGCGAATCCGCAGCTGCGGATTGATTCTCGAGCGGTACGAGACGCGCAGCGTCGACGGGACAAAAATTCGCGTCGTCGCTGAACTGCTTCTGGCACTTTGGGCAGAGCTTCATCCCGTCCTCTAGGTGTGCGAATCGTATGGACCTTCGCACAGAAAGGCAACCTGGCCAGGGCGGCTTCCCGCGATCGAGGCACGTTGACAACAGACGGGCCAGGGCGCTAGAACCCGCGGTCCCAACCGAGGATCCGTCATGGCTTCGAACACGAAATCGACCACCGTCAAGCGTAAGAACAAGCACGAGAAGGCCGGCCGCCGTCGCAAGAACCGGCTCGCCAAGAAGTCGACTCCGTCGACGGCCGAGCTGTTCGCGGGCCTCGGCGAGCCCGGCAAGGCTGTCGGTGCTTCCGGCGCCCCCGCCAAGCGCTGACGGTCACTGGTATCGCCGCGCGCGCATGTTCGCGATCGGCGGCCTCGGCGTCGTCGCCACCGCGGTCGCTGTCCTGACGACGTGGGCGATCTACACGCACGCGACGTGGCGGTTTGCGTGGGGCCACGAGACGGCCGATCGCGCCGACCAGTCCTATCTCGGACGTGGCTTCCGGATCCTGACGCAGCACGCGTACTTCAAGCCCGGCGCCGCGATCGCGATCGCCGCCGTGTGCGCCTCGATCGCGCTGATCGTGCTGATGCGTCGCCACCGCCGGTGGGCGTACGTCGTCACCGCCGTGGGCTGCAGCCTCGCGATCGTGCCGCCGTGGCTCGTGCGCTCGCAGGTCTTCGACATCGAGGCCGCGCTCGCGCGCAACGTCCGGTGGGCGATGCGCAGCCCCTACGTCACGCGCGCGACGAACTTCGCGATCCTCGTGACGATCGTGCTCGGCCTCATCGCGATCGCCGCGATCGTCGCGTTCGTCACCTCGCGGCCGCCGAAGCCAGCGCCCGCACCCGTTCCGCCGGGCTAGGCGACGTCGGCCGAGACGCGATCGACGCTGAACACGCCCTTGATCCGCGACAGCGAGCGGATCACCTGCTTGAGCTGATCGAGATCTTTCACCGACGCGTGGAACGTGTTGACGGCGCGGCCGTCGTCGGTGGCGCGGCAGTGGGCCTGGCTGATGTTGACGCCCTGGTCGGTGAACGACTGCGAGATGTGCGCGAGCAGGCCCGGCTTGTCGGCGCACAGCACCTGGATCGCGACCTCGTGCTGGGTCTTGCCGTGGCCATCCCACTCGACGTCGATCCGGCGTTCGGGATCGAGATCGAGGCCCTTGTCGCAATCGCGCCGGTGCACGGTGACGCCGCGGCCGCGCGTGATGAAGCCGACGATCGGATCACCGGGTAGCGGGCTGCAGCACTTCGCGAATCGCACGAGGATGTCCTCCTCGCCGGCGACCTTGATCCCCGACGACGACGTCCGCCGGGTGACCTTGCGGAGCAGCGTCTTCAGCATGCTCTCGGTCTTCTTCTCGGCCTCCTCGGCCTTCTTGCCGAGCTCGGGCAGCGCCTTCTCGAGGACCTGCTGCGCGGTGACCTTGCCGTAACCGACCTGGATGATCAGCTCGTCGACGGTGACGCACTTGAGCTCCTTCGCGGCGTGCTGGAGCTGCTTGTCGGCGCGGCCGATCGACGTCGAGTGCTTGCGCAGCGCCTTCTCGATCAGATCGGTGCCGAGGACGACTGCCTTGTCGCGCGTCTCCTGACGCAGCAGGTATCGGATCTTGGTGCGGGCCTTCGCCGTCTTGACGAGCTTGAGCCAGTCCTTGTTCGGCTTCTGGTTCGGGCTCGTGATGATCTCGATCGTGTCGCCGTTGCGGAGCTGGTAGCGCAGCGGGACGATCATGCCGTTGACGCGCGCGCCCGAGCAGTGGTCGCCGATCGAGCTGTGGACGGCGTACGCGAAGTCGATCGGGCAGCTGCCCTTCGGCAGCGCCTTGACGTCACCGCCCGGCGTGAAGACGTAGACCTCGTCGCCGAACAGATCGATCTTGACGGACTCGAGGAACTCCGTCGGATCGTGGAGCTCCTTCTGGCTCTCCATGAGCTGGCGCAGCCACGCGAACTTCTTCTCGTCGTTGATCGCGACCCCGGGAGAGTTGTTGGTCCCCTCCTTGTACTTCCAGTGCGCGGCGATGCCGTGCTCGGCGACGAGGTTCATGTCGGACGTGCGAATCTGGACCTCGATGCGCTCGCCGCGCGGCCCGATCACCGCGGTGTGCAGCGACTGGTAGAGGTTCGGCTTCGGCAGCGCGATGTAGTCCTTGAAGCGCCCGGGGATCGGAGTCCACGTCTGGTGCGCGACGCCGAGCCCCTGGTAGCAGTGCATCTGGGTATCGGTGATCACGCGGAACCCGATCGCGTCGTGGATCTCCTCGAACGGCCGCTGGGTCCGTTTCATCTTCTGGTAGATCGAGTAGAGGTGCTTGGCGCGTCCCATCACCTCGCAGGGGACGCCGTTCTCGGCCATCTCCTTCTGGATCAGCTTCTCGACGTGGTGGATGTACTCGAGCCGCTCCGCGCGGGTCTTCGCGACGTCGGCCGCGAGTTGCTCGTACTCGCCCGGGTAGCTGTACTTGAACGCGAGATCCTCGAGCTCGACCTTGACCCACTGGATGCCGAGCCGGTTCGCGAGCGGCGCGTAGATCTGCATCGTCTCGGCGGCGATCCGCTCCTGCTTCTCGGGCGGCAGGTGATGCAGCGACCGCATGTTGTCGAGGCGATCGCAGAGCTTCACGAGGATCACGCGGATGTCGCGCGCCATCGCGAGCAGCATCTTGCGGAAGTTCTCGGCCTGCTGCTCCTCGCGCGTCGAGTACGGCAGCTTGCCGAGCTTGGTCACGCCGTCGACGAGGAACGCGACCTCCTTGCCGAACAGCTCCGACAGCTGCTCGACAGTCGCGCTCGTGTCCTCGACGCAATCGTGGAGGAGCCCCGCGCAGACCGAGGCGACGTCGAGCTTGAGCTCGGTGATGATGTGCGCGACCGAGAGCGGGTGGCTGACGTACGGGTCACCCGACTTGCGGGTCTGACCGGCATGCGCCTGCGCGGCGAACTGGTACGCGCGCCGGACCAGAGGTAGATCGGCGCTCGGGTAGTAACCGGCAAGCTCGGAGAGGATCTGATCCAGCTGGTGCATCTACTGCGGAAACCCCAGATCCGCAGGCTACCACGCAGGACGTGACCTGCCCGGTCCCACGGCGCCTCGCGCTACTGGGGGTCGTTGGGTCGGGTGTCACCGCCGTCGTGGAAGTTCCACGTGAACTCGAACGCCTCCCCGGGACGCTTGACGACGAGCTTGAGACGGCGAACGTTCGCGTGGAACAGGTCACGCTGGTAGAAGACGAAGTCGGCCTTGCCGCGGAACACCGAGATGTTTCCGAGGGTCTGTCGGTTGCGCCAGCCGTCCTCGTTGATCGCGATGACGTCGCCAAACCGGTTGCGCACGGCGGTCCGCTGCTCGCGATCCCACATCGTCGTCATGATCTTGGTGCGCGCGTGCTCGACCGACTCGGGGATCCACCGGCGGCCGGTATCGTCCTCGAGGTAGACCTTCCAGGTCCGGAGGTCCGCCCACTCCTGCCACTTGTGATCGATCTGGACGTGGAAGCGCAGGCGATCGCGCGAGACGATCGTGAAGGCCGCCTGGTTGTAGAGGGGATAGCGATTGTTGCGAACGATCGACGCGCGCTGCGTCGGCTCGGCTGGTGCCGGCGTGTCGAGCTCCATGTCGCCGGTGACGATCGTCAGCTTCTCGGACTGGCGCAGCGTCTCGGTCGGCTGCGCGAGCGGGTTTGGCTGGACGGTCGACGCGCGGAACGTTCGCGAGCAGCCGGTGACCGCCAGCATCGCGAGGACTGCCACGAGGCTTCTCTGCACGATGTGACCCGCCATTCTTCCAGGGTGGCGCAAGCCACCACCATCGTCAATGCGACACTCCGAGGAGCGCCGCTGTCTCAGCCGCGTCCTACCAGGCGGCGGGCGTGCGCATCGGGCGCTGTCGCGCGGTTCGCCTCGACGACGCGTGCAAGGTCGCCCAGCGCAAAGGGAACATCGGGCCGGTCGACGGTGCCGTAGCGGCGCGTCAAGTAGACGGCGCGCAGCACCGTGTACGCGCGCTCGAGATCGTCGTTGACGATCAGGTGCTGGTATTCGGAGTAGTGCTCGAGCTCCTCGATCGCCTTGGCGAGCCGCCGATCGATGATTTTCGGATCATCGGTGGCGCGCTGACGCAGCCGGGATTCGAGGGTCTTGAGGTCGGGGGGCAGGATGAAGACCTTGAGCGAATCGAGCGGCCAGCGCGCCGAGAGCGCCGCCCCGCCCTGCCAGTCGACGTCGAAGATCACGTCGCGGCCGTTCGCGAGGGCGGCCTCGACGGGCGCCTGTGCCGTGCCGTACCGGTTCGAGTGGACCCACGCGTGCTCGGCGAACTCGCCGCGCTGCACCATCTCGTCGAACTGCTCCGGGCTGACGAAGTGGTAGTCGCGGTGGTCGACCTCGCCGGGTCGAATCGGCCGCGTCGTGTACGACACCGAGAACTCGAGCTGCGGGAGCTCCGAGAGCAGGCGGCGCGTGAGCGTGGTCTTGCCCGCTCCGGACGGCGACGAGACGATCACCAGGACACCTCGGTCCCCGGTCGCCCGTGCCTGCGCTTCCTCTCGAAGGCTCACGCGGGCATCTTTACACGAGAGTCTGATCGAGACGTCACTCGACGTTCTGAACTTGCTCGCGGACCTTCTCGAGGACGGCCTTGGCCTCGACCACCGCGGCGCTGATCTCGGCGACCGCCGACTTGCTGCCGATCGTGTTGAGCTCGCGGCCGATCTCCTGGACCAGGAAATCGAGCCGGCGGCCGGCGGCCCCACCGGCGGCCAGCAACGAGCGCGCCTGCTCGACGTGCGAGGCGAGCCGCACGAGCTCCTCGGTGACGTCGGCGCGATCGGCGAGCGTCGCGACCTCCTGCGCGAGCCGGATCGGGTCGACCGCGCCGGCCTCCCCCGCGCCGTCGAGGAGCTTGGAGATCCGCTCGTGGAGGCGCCTGGTCAACAGCTGCGGGACGCTCGCGGCGACGGTGGCGATGATCGCGCGCAGCGCGGTGAGCTCGTCGAGCC
>JACCTC010000242.1 GCA_013812655.1 Deltaproteobacteria bacterium
GGGCTACGCTACCCCCGCGCCGCAGTCGTTCGCCGCCCAGCCGGCGCCAGCGCTGCGGCCGCCCCCCGGCATGGCCGGCGGCGCTGCCCTCTATGGTACGGCGACCGCGCCGGCCCAGGGCTTCCAGGCTTCGATGGCCGAGCAGGTCGACGAGATCGGTGGAGCCCGCGCCGTCGAGGTCGCCGCGATGCTCGGTGACTCCGTCGTCGGCGTGAAGCACTGCATCGACCCGCGCGGCGGCAAGGTCACCCCGGTGACCTACGCGTTCTTCGCGGTCGCGCTCGCGATGCTCCTCGCATCGGCGTTCTCGTTCTACATCGCGGTCGATAACGCGTCCTACAACAAGGGCCGCTACGACTACGAGACCCAGGTCCTCAAGAAGCCCGGCTTCTCGCTCCGGCCTCGCGAGCTCTCGATGGGCTACGACTGGATGGCGATCGGTGGCCTGCTGATCGCGATCGGCGGCGCCACCGCCGGCCTCGCGCGCATGCGCCGCGAGCAGCAGAGCCCGGTCGTCCGCATCGGCACCGCGCCCGGCGTCGAGTTCCCGACCGAGGGCGCGCCCTCGCCGGACTTCGCGATGGTCGCGCCGCACGGCGACGACTTCGCGTTCAACTTCGGCCACGGCATGGACGGGGAGATGATCGTCGGCGGCCAGTCGACGTCGCTCGCCGAGCTCGCCGCGCAGGGTCGCACCTCGATCTCGCCGATCCCGCCGAACGCGAAGATTCGCGTCCGCGCCGGCAAGACCACGTTCCTCGTCTCCGCGGTCCCGCAGCCGCGCCGCCAGACGGCCGCGGTGTTCGCCGCGCTCGAGAGCCGCGTCCTCGCGTACTTCGCGGGCTCGCTCGCCGTCCACCTCGGCTTCTGGGCCATCCTCCAGCAGATCCCCGTCGAGGACAGCGGCGCCAACATCGACCTCGCGTCGCTCGAGGACACCTCGACCCGCACCAACAGCGCGTCGCAGGATGATCCGCCGCCGCCCGAGGAAGAGGACAAGCCCGACGACGGCGCCGAAGAGTCCGGTGGTACCGGCACCGCGATGGCGCTCGACGAAGGCAAGATGGGCAAGAAGGAGTCCGATCGCGCCGAGGGTCAGTACAAGATGAAGAAGGAGCAGGAGAACCCGCAGCTCGCGCGCCAGCAGGCGATCGAGCAGGCGCGGAACGCCGGCATCATGGGCTCGTCGGCCCTGACCCAGGGTGGCGCGTTCGCCTCGCTGACCGGTACGGGCGACATCTCCTCAGGCTTCGACGACGGCAACATCTACGGCGGTCTCCTCGGTAACGAGGCGGGCGAGATGAACGGCGGCTTCGGCTTCGGTCGCTCGGGCTTCGGTCCCGGCGGCGGTGGCACGGGCTGGGGCACCATCGGTACGGGTCGCTACGGCACGATCGGTCACGGCTCGGGCACGGGTTCGGGCTACGGCGTCGGTGGTGGTCGCGGTGGTATGCGCGGTCGCAGCTCGTCGGTGCCGACCGTCTCGATCGGTCAGCCGAACGCGCAGGGTGACCTCGATAAGGCGATCATCCGTCGCTACATCAAGCGCAACATCCAGAAGATCCAGTACTGCTACGAGAAGGAGCTGCTCGCGAAGTCGAACCTCTCCGGTACGGTCTCGACGCAGTTCTTCATCACGCCGAACGGCAACGTCGCCTCGTCGACGGGCTCGGGTGTCGATCCCGAGGTCGCGAACTGCGTCGCGAACGTCATCAAGGGCATCGAGTTCCCGAAGCCCAAGGGTGGCGGCGGCGTGCAGGTGAACTACCCGTTCACGTTCCGCCCGGCAGGTTCGTAACTGATCCCGGACGTGTAATCCCGGACGCGTAGCGGAAGCGGAGGCGAAGGACTAACGAGGCCCGCTCCGGCGACCACCGCCAGTCAGCCTTTGGGCGACTGGCGGTTTTCAGTTTCGGGCCAGCCCGAGCGGGTAGCGGGGACAGACGTGATCACAATGAAAGACATTGAATCACTTGAGACGCCCCCCGAAGCGTTCTACCGTTCGCGCATGAAGCTCGTCGCATTGGTGGTGCTCGCGCTGCTTACTGGGTGCCCCAGCAAGGATCGAAACGAGTCGGTGAAGGCTTCGAACCTGGCCACGAAGGCCTATTCACAGAAGCAATTCGAGACGGCGATCGAGAACTATCAAAAGGCCACCAGCAAGTGGAAAGAGAACCACACAGCCTGGTACGGCCTCGCCGGTGCGTACATCGGCAAGAAGGACTGGAAGAGCGCCGCCGAGGCGATGGAGAAGGCGGTCCAGATCGACGACGACCAGCCGATGTACCAGCTCTACTACGGCGTCACGCTGTACGAGAAGGCGATCCAGCAGGCGCGCGAGGACCAGGCTCGCCGCGAGAACAAGAAGCCCGAGGAAGTCACCCCGGACCTCGCGAGCATCAACTTCGAGAAGGCGATCCAGCACCTCCAGCAGGCGACCAAGCTGAACCCGGACCTCTGGCGGGCCCACTACTACCTGGGCCGCATCTATCGCGACACCGGCAAGGCAAAGGAAGCGGCCGAGGCGTACACCAAGGCGCTGTCGTCGGCACCCCCCGACCCGGGTCCGTGGGTCGCGCTCGGCGAGCTTTATCGTCAGTGGGATTACACCGACCAGGCGATCGCCGTCGGTGAGCAGGGCGTCGCCGCGGTTCCCGGCGCGAACGAGAAGAGCGACATCTGGTACGTCGTCGGCATGGGCTACGACGACAAGGGTCTCTACGACAAGTCGATCGAGGCCTTCACCAAGGCGCTCGAGAGCCGCCGCGATAACCACAAGGCGAAGTTCCAGCGCGGGCAGGCGTACTTCCGCAAGGGCGACTACACGAACGCGAAGCGCGACCTCGAGGACTTCGCGAAGGCCGGCGGCTCGTCGGTCGAGTTCGCGAAGCAGCAGGCGTCGAAGATGCTGATGGACATCGCCGCGAAGTCGCACGGCGGCGGCGGCGGTGCCGCACCGAGCGAGCGACTGTCGCCAGAAGATCTCGTGAAGAAGGGCAAAGGCTAGCCGGAGTAACCCGCGATCGTCGATGATCGCGTGATCAGGGTCGGGTCATCGCCTGCTGACTTAGATATCTGGATATCGACCTGCTCCGCCCCGCTTGCGGTTTGCAACAGCTTGATGCGGTCTTCTCGTAGGTAATTTCTCGACGAGAATTGATCCCGGGGCGGTTGCACGCGCCGGTCGTGAGGGCCGCCGCCGTGCTACCAAGGTATGCCGTTCGGAGTTTGTTCTCCGGCGTGTCTCGCGGGGAAACGGTGCGCCAAAAATAACGGCGTTAACCGGCTCCCTTTTCTTTTAGTTTGCGGGAGGATAGACCGCAGATGGATACGCGTACGCTGCTTCGGGAACGCCTGCGCCGGTCTCGCGACTGGGCGATTACCATTGATGAGCTCGAGAAAGAGCTCGAGGCCTCGGGCACCAAGCCCGAACAGTCCGAGCGTCTCTGCGAGCTCGCTGCTCTCGTCGAGGACGTGATCCCCGAACGCGATCGCGCGATCGGTTTGTATCAACGTGCCTGGAAGCTGCATCCGGCGAACGTGCGCGCATTGTCGCGCGCGCGCGAGGTGTACGGCGAGATCGGTCGCTTCGAGATGGTCGCCAAGCTCGGCGAGATGGAGCTTCGCGATCCGAACTCGCCCACGAACCTGGCGCAGATCGTCGGCGAGGCGATGCTCGACAGCGGGCAGAAGGACAAGGCGAAGCCGATCCTCGAGCGTGCGCTCGAGCGAGCGCCCGACTCGGTGCGAGTCCAGGACGCGCTCCTCGCGCTCGACTACGATCCCGAGTTCTGGACGGACGTCGTCGAAGGCGTTCTCGAGAAGGTCGGAAAGCTCGACGACGCGGTCGCGATTCGCAGCCTCGTGCGCGCGGCTCGCATACTGCGACTCGAGGCGGCGGAAGATCCGCGGCTCGAGCAGGTGCTCCGTCTCATCCTCGAGAAGGACATCGACGAGCCGACCGCGAACTTCATGTTCGAGACCCTGCTCGCTGGTACCCAGCGCTGGGACGAGCTCGAAGCGCATCACCGCCGTCGGGCGGAGAGCGCCACCGATCACAGCAAGAAGGTCGAGGCTCTGCGGATGTTCGGCCTCGAGTGGATCCAGCGGTTCAAGGATCGCGATCGCGGCGCGCGGTTCTTCGACTCCGCGATGAAGGCGACCGCGTCCAACGGCGCGACGATGAAGTCCGTGGTCGCGGCGTTCACGCTGCTCCGTCAGGTGCAGGGCGATCGCGGCGAGTGGATCCAGCTGCTCGACATGGCCGAGTCCGTGCTCGACCGGTTGACCGGCGAAGACAAGCTCTACGTCGCGATCCAGGCCGGACAGATCGCGTTCGACAAGGCGAATGACATCGTGCGCGCGCGAAAGTTCTTCGCCGCGGCAGCGAGCATCGAGTCGGAGAACCCGAGCGTGCAGGACTTCGTGCAGGCCGTCGGCCTCGGGGAGCCGACCACCGCCGCGGGCTCGATGCCGACGATGCCGGCCGTCACGGAAGACACGGGCGACAAGGCCGAGAAGCACGAGCAGACCGAGAAGCTCTCCAAGTCCGAACGCAAGGCGCAGCGCGCCCGCGAAGCCGCCGAGGCAGAAGCCGCGAAGGTCGCTGCCGCTGCCGAGGCGGCGCAGAGCCAGGCCGATGACGAGGTTGACGCGCGCGCGATTGCCGACGCGCGGTTCGCCGCCGAGGCGAAGGCCGCCGAAGCGAAGGCCGCCGCCGATGTCGCGGCCGCTGCTGCGGTCGCCGAGGTCGCTGCCCAGGTCGATTCGGCTGCCATCCCTGCGCAAGCTCCCGATGGCGGTCGCGCGAAGACGCCGACAGCACAGCCGGTCACCGCGGACGCCGGTCGCACCAAGAGCCCGACCAAGCAGCCGATGTCCGGCGATCTCGGCGAGGCGATGGCGCACGCGAAGGCTGCCGAGAGTCACCCCGACAAGGGGCTCTCCGCGTGGAAAGAAGTCATCGCGAAGCACCCGTCCGCGCAGCCACCGCGCCGCGAGCTCGCGCGCATCCTGCGTGGCAACAACTCGTGGGCCCAGCTCGTCGACGCGCTGAAGGACGAGGAGTCCAAGGCCGCGCAGTCCTCCGGAGACAAGGCGGACGTCCTGCTCGAGCTCGCCGAGGTCTACGGCAAGCTGAACAACGACAACCAGGTGATCGCGGCGCTCACGAACGCGCTCCAGCAAGACGGTGCGCGACTCGAGATCTACGATCGCCTCGGCGCGATCTACGAGGCGAAGAAGCGCTGGCCCGATCTCGTCAAGGTTCTCTCCGAGAAGGCCGAGAAGACCGACGGCACGCCTGGCAAGGTCGCGATCTATCTCCAGGTCGCGAACCTCTACCTCGAGCGGTTCTCGAACCAGGCCGAAGCGATCAAGGCGTTCGAGCGCGTGCTCGAGCTCGACGCGCACAATCAGCAGGCAGTCGATCACCTCCTCGCGGTCTACGAGAAGCGGCGTGACTGGGAGAAGCTGATCAAGCTCAAAGAGGCGGAGGTCGAGCGGACGCCCGAGGGCGAGCGCGCGGCGAAGGTCATCGAGGTCGCCAAGATGGCGGCCACCAAGGTCAAGAAGCCCGAGATCACCACCTACTGGTGGGAGAAGGTTCTCGAGGTCGATCCGACGCACGAAGAGGCGTTGCTCGAGCTCTCGAAGCTCTACGAGCGCAACAAGGAGTGGGACAAGCTCGCGGACGTCTGCAAGCGGCAGGCGGATGCGGCGTCCGACGACAAGACGCGCGCCGATGCGCTGCAGCGCCTCGGGCTGCTCTACACCGAGAAGGTCGAGAACAGCGCGAAGGCGATCGACGCGTGGCAGCGCTTGCTCGCGATCGACGAGAACAACCGGCGCGCGCAGGACGCGCTCAAGAAGCTCTACGTCAGCGAGGGTCGCTGGGACCTGCTCGAGGACTTCTACCGGACGCGCGGCAAGATCGACGAGTACATCCGCGTGCTCGAGCGCGAGGTCGAGGCCGGCAGCGAGCAGTATCGCCTCCAGCTCGCGATGAAGATCGCGGTGCTCTATCGCGACGAGCTGCAGAAGGCCGATCGCGCGACGCGCGCGTTCGAGAAGGTGCTCTCGCTCGACGAGAACAACCTCGATGCCGCCGAGGCGTTGATCCCGCTCTACGAGACGGGTCGTGATCCGAAGGCGCTCGTACGCGTGCTCGAGATCCAGCTTCGCGCGACGCCGACGGATGACCAGATCACCCGGCAGGAGCGCATCAAGCGCCTCGCGCAGTACAACGAAGACAAGCTGCGCGACAAGGGCGCGGCATTCGGCTGGTGGCTCAAGGCCCACGCCGAGGATCACGAGTCCGAGGAGATCCGCGGCGAGATCGAACGGCTCGCCGGATCGATCGAGTCCGGCACGGGCTGGAACCAGCTCGTGGACGCGTATGCGGCGTCGCTGCCGAAGTTCAGCCACAAGGCCGATGCCTTGCCGCTGATGCTGGTGATGGCGCGGGTGATCGAGAACGATCAGGGCGACGTCGATCGCGCGCTCGACATGAACCGCCAGATCCTCGAGATCGATGAGGGCAACGAGCAGGCGCTCGACGCCCTCGAGCGGCTCTATGTTGGCAAGCAGCAGTACGAGAGCCTGCTCGGCATCTACCAGAAGAAGCTCGACCTGTCGGCCGATGCCGACGAGCGGATCGCGATCCAGTCGAAGATCGGTCAGCTCTACGAGGACGAGGTCAAGGACGACAAGAAGGCGGTCGGCGCGTACCTCGCGATCCTCGACGCCGTCGGCGACGAGCAGAGCGCGTTGCGCAGCCTCGATCGTGTCTACCTCCGTAACTCGCAGTGGAAGGAGCTGGCCGACGTGCTCGGCCGGCAGCTCACGATCACCGGTCCGGATGACGACAAGCTCGCGCACGTCGAGCTCAAGTTCCGGCTCGGTCAGGTCAAGGAACAGCACCTCGACGATGGCCACGGCGCGATCGACGCGTACCGCGACATCCTCGACATCATGCCGTCGCACGAACGCGGGCGCGCGGCGCTCGAGGTTCACCTCCGCGGCGATGACCCGCACAAGCTCGCGGTCGCCGGCATCCTCGAGCCGATCTACGAGCAGCTCGCCGAGTGGAAGTCGCTCGTCGGCGTCCACGAGATCCAGTACGCAGCCGAAAAGGACTCGCTTCGCAAGACGAGCCTGCTGCTGCGCATCGGCGAGCTCCAGCGCGCACGGCTGCTCGACGCCGAGGCGGCGTTCGATGCGTATGCCCGTGCCTTCACCAGTGATCCGTCCACCGAGGCTGCCAAGGAGCAACTCGAGGCACTCGCGCCACTGATCGAGAATGGCTGGGAACGCCTGGTCAAGCTCTACGAGGGCGCGCTCGCGAAGGGCTCGGTCGATCATAACTCCGGGCTCGACTCGCGGCTCGCGCACGAGCTCGCGACGAAGGTCGCGCGGTCCTACGAGGACCGGCTTGGCAAGAGCGACAAGGCGGTCGAGTACTACCGCAAGGCGCTCGCGATCGAGCCCGATGACCTCGCGGCCCTCGCGGCCCTCGAGGCGATGTTCACCCGCGACGAGCGGTACCCCGAGCTCCTCGAGGTCTATCGCCGGCGCACCGAGATCGCGAACGATCCCGACGAGCGTCTCGAGTTCCTGTTCCGGATCGCCTCGCTCCACGAGGAGATGCTGAACAACCAGGAAGAGGCGATCGCGACGTTCAACGAGGTCCTCGGACAGTCGCCCGACGACATCAAGGCGCTGCGCGCGCTCGATCGGCTCTACGTCCAGCGTGCCGCGTGGCGCGATCTAGGCGACAACCTCAGCCGCCAGCTCCAGCTCGTCGAGACCCCCCACGAGCAAGTGGCGCTCCTCGTTCGCCTCGCGCAGCTGCGCGAGACCCACCTCAACGAGACCGCGGCGGCCGTCGAGACGTATCGCCAGGTGCTCGAGCACGAGGACCAGAACCGCGATGCGGTCGCGGCCCTCGAGCGACTGATCGTCAACACCGAGCACGAGCTCACGATCGCGAACATCCTCGAGCCGATCTACAAGGCGCGAGGGGAGTGGCAGAAGTCGATCGGCGTGTACGAGATCATGGCGCGCCACGCCTTCGATCCCGCCCGCAAGCGCGAGCTGCTGCACAAGATCTCCGAGCTCCACGAGATCGGCGGCGATAACGCCGATGCCGCGTTCGAGACGTACGCGCGCTCGATGCGTGACGATCCGCGCGACGAGGTCACTCACCAGCAGCTCGATCGGCTCTCTCGCGGCCTCAACAAGTGGGCCGAGGCGGCGCAGCTCTACGATCAGGTCGCGACCGAATCCCAGGAGGACGATCTCAAGGTCGCCCTGCTGTTCCGGCGCGCGCAGATCCAGGAGCACGAGCTCCGCGACGACAAGGCCGCGGTCGATACCTACGAGCGGATCCTCAAGGCCGCTCCGACGACCATCGAGGCCGCGACCGCGATCCAGACGATCCACGAGCGCACCGGCGACTGGCCGAAGCTCGTCGATGCGTTGAAGCGCAAGGCCGAGATCCTGCCGAACGTCGACGAGCGCAAGCAGCTCCTCTACAGGTCGGCGCAGATCGAGGAGGAAGTCCTCTCGAATGCGGACGCCGCGATCGCGACGTTCCAGCAGGTGCTGTCGATCGACGACGTCGACATGGTCGCGATGGATGCCCTCGAGCGTCTCTACGTCCGCCTCGCGCGGTGGGAGCCGCTGAAGGACGTCTACGCGAAGAAGGCCGACCTCGCCGAGGACCCGGACGACAAGAAGCGGATGCTCTACGTGCTCGCCCAGGTCTATGACCGCGAGCTCGGTGACGTCGCGAAGGCGATCGAGACCTATCAGGGGATCCTCGATCTCGATGCCGACGAGCTACCGGCGATCCAGTCCCTCGATCGGCTCTACGGTCAGGCCGAGCGCTGGTACGACCTGCTCGGCAACCTCGAGCGCCAGGTCGAGCTGTCCGAGACCACCGGCGAGACCGTCGCGCTCAAGTACCGCGTTGGCCACCTCTGGCAGATCCGGCTCGGCGACGTCGCTCGCGCCATCGAGAGCTACCGCGAGGCGCTCGAGATGGATCCGGCACATGCCGAGACTCTGCATGCCCTCGACGGGCTCGTCCACGGCAAGACCGAGCCGGTCATGGCCGCACGCGTGCTCGAGCCGATCTACGACGCGTCCGGCGAGTTCGCCAAGCTCGTCGATGTCCTCGAGGTGATGGTCGCGAACAACGAGGACCCCCTCGCTCGCGTCGATCTGCTGCATCGTATCGCGCAGCTCCACGAGCAGATGATCGGCAACGCGAACGCCGCTTTCGACGCGTACTCGCGTGCCCTGCGCGATGACTCGGGCAACCAGCTCACGCTCGGTCACATCGAGCGGCTCGCCGAGATCACCGGCAGCTTCGAGCCCCTCGCGCAGCTCTATCAGGCGGAATCTCAGAAGTCACTCGACGTCCCGCGCCAGGTCGATCTGCTGTCGCGGCTGGCGCGCGTGTACGAGCAGGAGCTCGCCGACGTCACCAAGGCGATCGCGACCCTGCGGCGCATCCTCGACGCGGAGTTCGACAACAAGCCAGCGGTGCTGGCGCTCGATCGCCTGTACACGCAGACCCAGCAGTGGCCCGAGCTCGCGGAGACCCTGAAGCGCGAGATCAGTCTTTCCGAGTCTTCCGCCTCGGGTGATGCCGAGGTCGCGTCGCTGCAATTCCGGCTCGGCCAGACGCTCGAGACCCAGCTCGGTGACCGCAAGGGGGCCGTCGAGGTCTATCGCGAGATCCTGACCGGGCAGCCGCAGCATCTGGCGACGCTGACGGCGCTCGAGGACATGTTCCACGCGGGCTCGCTGCAGCTCGAGATCGGTGCGGTCCTCGAGCCGCTGTACGAGGCCTCGGCCGAGTACGGCAAGCTGCATGGCATCCACGAGGTTCAGCTGACCAAGCTCAGCGGCCCGGATCGCCAGGCGATGTACCAGCGCCTCGCGGAGCTCGCCGAGACCAAGCTCTTCGATCAGCCGAAGGCATTCCACTGGTGGAGTGAATCCCTCGTCGAGGATGCCCGCTGGGATCACGCGATCGAAGAGAGCGAGCGGCTCGCGCGGGCATCTGATTCCGGCAGCGCGTGGGATCAGATGGTCGCCGCGTACACGCGTGCGCTCGAGCGGACGACGGACCGCGAGGTCAAGCGGCAGATCCTGCTGCGGATGGCGCGCATCCACGAGTACGAGCTGCAGGACGCAGCGCGTGCCGTCGAGACGCACCTCCGCGTCCTCGAGATCGAGCCGAAGGATCCGGAGGCGCTCGGTGCGCTCGACCGGCTCTATCTCGGCGCGGGCATGTACGACGACCTCGCGGAGATCCTGCGTCGTCGCATCGAGGTCACCGACAACCCGGATGACCAGCTGGACCTCTACTTCCGCCGTGGCGCGATCTTCAGTGACGCGCTCGCCGATCTCGACCAGTCGCTCGCTTGTTACCAGGCTGTCCTCGAGCAGGAGAGCCGGAACCGCCGAGCCCTCGAGGCGATCGAGGCGATCCACTTCCGGCGCGAGGCCTGGCAGAAGCTGTTCGAGACCTACGAGAAGCTGATCGACTGCGCCGATGCGGACAGCGAGATGGCCGACATCTACGCGCGCATGGCCCGGATCAACTCCGATGCCCTCAACAACGAGGACAAGGCGATCGAGCTGTGGGGCCGCGTCCTCGACATCCGAGGCGAGGAGCCGCAGGCGCTGCAGGCACTGTCCGAGCTGACGACTCGCCGGGAACGGTGGGACGAGCTCGTCGAGATCATCGAGCGCCAGGTCGCGGTGGCCGAGGGCGACCAGGACCAGATCCGGCTGTACAAGCAGCTGGGTAATGTCTGGGAGCACAAGCTCCAGCGCGAGCGCAACGCACTCGATGCGTGGCTCGCTGCCGACCGCATCGATGGCAACGACCTCGAGACGCTCCGCGCGCTCGCCCATCTGTACCGCTCGACCCAGGCATGGGACGAGCTCTCGCAGACGCTGCGACGGATCATCGATGTCGGCAACCTCAGTGGTGCCGTCGACGAGTCCGAGACGATCGAGCTGTACGCACAGCTCGGCCAGCTCGAAGGCGAAGTGCTCGGCCGCGTCGATGACGCCGTCGAGGCATGGCGCCGGGTCATCGCGATCGATCCGAGCGACTTCCGCGCGCTCGCGGCTCTCGAGCAGCTGTTCACGCGTGAAGGCCGCTGGGAAGAGGCGATCGATGTGCTCGAGAAGCGCGCGCTCGTCCTCGACGACGAGATCCAGCGTCGCGACAACCTCCTCCAGGCGGCCGCCACGTGGGAAGAGAAGGTCGAGGACCTCACGAAGGCCGCGCTGGTCTACGAGCGCGTCCGATCGGCGGACCCGTCGAATCAGACCGCGTCCGAGCGCCTCGAGGCGATCTACACGCAGCAGTACAAGTGGACCGAGCTCGTCGAGATTCTGCTCGAGCGCTCGGAGCTCGTCCCGAACGTCGAGCAGCAGATCCAGATCCTCAACCGGGTCGCCAAGATCTACGAGGTCGAGATCGGCGACCAGGAGAGCGCGTTCTACGTGCTGCAGGCCGCGTTCAAGCGCGACTACTCGCACGACGAGACCGCGAACGAGCTCGAGCGTCTCGCGTCGGCGACCAATCGCTGGCAGGAGCTGCTCGACGAGTACACGAACCGCGTGAACGAGCTCGAGCGCGAGGACCGCGGCTCGGCGACGGACCTGTGGGTCAAGATCGGCCGCTGGTACGCCGAGCACCTCTCGCACCTCGAGTACGCGATCCACTCGGTGCAGCAGGCGCTGCGCATCGATCCGAGCCACACCGGCGCACTCGGTGGCATGGCCGAGCTGCAGCGCAAGCGCGGTTCGTGGAGCGAGCTGAGCGAGACGTTGCAGCGCCACGCTGGCGTCGAGACCGACAAGGCCAAGAAGACCGAGCTCTACATCGGGCTCGCGGATCTCCTCGAGCGGCAGATGCAGGATCTCGGCGGCTCGGTGCACGCCTACCAGCAGGCGCTGAACTACACGCCGGCGTCACCGCCAGCGCTCATCGCACTCGATCGGCTGTACCGCAAGACCGAGCAGTGGGAGCCGTTGATCGACATCCTCAACCGCCGCGCGGGCAACGAGACGGACGATCAGACGATCGTCAAGCTCCGCCTCGAGGTCGGTCAGATCTGGGACCTCCGGCTGTTCGATGCCGGCCAGGCGATCACCGCGTTCCAGCAGGTGCTCGACGTCGATCCGCAGAACCTCACGGCCCTGCGGGCCCTCGAAGGTCTCTACGAGAAGACGAACCAGTCCGAGAAGTACCTCGATGTCCTCGAGAACCAGCTCGATGCGACGCCCTCCGACGGTGAACGGATCGCGCTCTACGAGCGTATGGCCGCCGCCTGGGAGGAGCGCTTCGGCAAGCTCGATCGCGCCGCGGAAGCCCTCGAGAAGATCGTCGCGATCGACAACCGGAACTACGGTGCCTATCGCGAGCTCGCTCGCCTGTACCAGCAGGCCGGCAAGTGGGAAGCGCTCGTCGAGACGTACCGCAACCACATCATGTCGACGTCGGACGTGCAGACGCGCGTCGACCTCTACGTGGCGATGGGCATGACGTACGAGCAGAACCTCGGCGACATCGATCGCGCCGTCGAGGCGTACACCGATGTCCTGCAGTTCGATGCAGACGAGCAGCGTGCCCTCGACGCGCTCGGCCGGCTCTACGAGAAGATCAGCGAGTGGGATCGTGGCATCGACGTGATGGCGCACCTGACGCAGCTGACCGATGACCCACGCCGGCAGGTCGACCTGTTCTACCGGATGGGTCGCATCCAGTACGCGCAGCTCAGCGATCCGGACTCGGCGGAGGCCAACCTCCTCCGCGCCCTCGCCATCGACCCGGCGCACGTGCCGACGATGGAAGCGCTGACCCGCCAGTACTCGGATCGCGGCGACTGGCTCAAGGCCGCCCAGATGATGGTGCGTGCGGAGAGCTATACGCCGGTCGTCACCGACAAGGTCCGCCTGCTGTACGAGGCCGCGCGCATCTACGAGGAGAAGCTCCGCCAGAACGATGCGGCCAAGCAGCTCTATGGCGCGGTGATCGCACTCGACCCCGAGCACGTCGACGCAGGCCGTCCGCTCGCCGAGCTCTACTTCGAGGCGCAGCAGTGGTCCGAGCTGTCGCCGGTGATCGACATGCTATGCCGCAAGGTCGGGCAGCTCCACGCCGACCCGCGCGAGCTCAACGATCTCTACTACCGTGCAGCGCGCACGGCAGACGAGCTCGGCGACTTCCAGAAGGCTCTTGGTTACTACAAGGCCGCCTACGACATCGACTCGACGCACCTGCCGACGCTCGTCGGCCGCGCCGACTTGCTGTTCAAGATGGGCGACTACGACAACGCTGGAAAGATCTACCAGACGATCCTGGTCCAGCACCGCGACGGTCAGGACGAGAAGGATGTCGTCCGCATCTACAACCGGCTCGGCATGGTTCGGCAGGCCCTCGGTGAGCGCAAGAAGGCGCTCAACATGTTCGAGAAGGCCCTCGAGATCGACCCGTCGCACCGCGAGACCCTGCAGGCCGTCATCGACCTGCAGACCCAGCAGGGCGACTGGGAAGCCGTCGTCCACGCCAAGCGCTCGCTGAGCGCGAAGGCACCGGCGAAGGAGAAGGTCCAGCTCCTCGACGAGATCGCCGGCATCTACCACGACAAGCTGCAGAACCCGCAGAAGGCGACCGCCGCATACCTCGAAGCGATCGAGGCCGCGCCGGAAGATCACCAGCTGCTACAGAAGGTGCTCGACCTCTACACGGAGACCAAGCAGTGGAAGAAGGTCGTCGAGACCATCGAGCGGTTCATCGCGCTCGAGTCCGACGCGGTTCGCCGCGGCGCCTACTACCACGCGGCCGCGACGATCTGCCGTGACGAGCTGAAGTCCCTCGACGACGCGGTCGACTACTACAACCGCGCGCTCGACAGCTTCTTCACGACCCCGGAGAAGCTCCCCGAGGCGATGATCCCGCGCGCGCTGAAGTCGTTCGAGGCGATCGACAAGGTGCTCACGACCAAACGCGACTGGAAGGGCCAGGAGCGCGCGTACCGCGACATGATCAAGCGCATGCCCAAGCCGAAGGATGGGCAGCCGATCCCGCCGGTGTTTCACAAGATCCAGGTCGGTCTGTTCGACGGCCTCGGCGAGATCTATCGCTCGCGCCTCAAGCACTACCAGTCGGCCACCCAGGCCTTCGAGGTCGCGCAGTCACTCGATCCGAAGAACGAGATGCGTCCCGGCGACGACCGTGCCGAGATCCTCGCCGAGCTCTATCTCGTCGCGGGTCCCGAGTACACCGAGAAGGCCGTCGAGCAGCACATGCGGATGCTCCGCAACGAGCCGTTCAAGTACGACTCGTACAAGGCGCTGCGCCGCATCTACATGGATGCGCACCAGTACGACAAGACATGGTGCGTCTGTAACACCCTCGCGTTCCTCAAGAAGGCTGACCCGGACGAGCTGCAGTTCTACGAGCAGTACAAGCCGAAGGGGCTCGTCAAGGCGAAGAACGTGATGAGCCCGGAGACCTGGTCCAAGCTCATCCACCCCGACGAGAACCGCTACATCAGCGCGATCTTCGGGGCGAGCTGGCAGGGCGTGGCCGCCATGAAGGCGTTCCCGCACAAGGACTTCGGCATCAAGCGCAAGGATCGTCGCCAGCTCCAGGGCGATCCGCTGATGTTCAGCAAGCTCTTCTACTATGTCGCGCAGGTGCTGAATGTGCCGCTGCCCGAGGTGTTCCTCGTCGAGGACAACAAGGCCGGCGACATCCAGCTCGCGAACGCGATCGAGAAGAGCGAGCTGACGCCGTCGTTCGTCGTCCGGCCGCATCTGCTGCAGGGCAAGAGCGAGCGCGAGATCGCGTTCCTCTCGGCGCGCCGCCTGACGTTCATGCGGCCCGAGTACTACCTGAAGATGCTGCTGCCGACGAACACCGAGCTCAAGGTGGCGCTGCTGTCGGCGCTCGTGATGGTGCAGCCGCGGTTCCCGATCCCGCCTGACATGGTGCAGCTCGTCCAGCAGTACCTGCCCGAGATGCAGAAGCGGACGCCTCCGCACATGCTCGAGCAGCTCGGCGCGGTCGTCACCCGGTTCGTGCAGGCGTCGCCCGAGATCAACCTCGCCAAGTGGGGCCACTCAGTCGATGCGACGTCGCATCGGGCGGGCTTCGTGGTGAGCGGCGATCTCGAGGTGGCGGCCCGCATGGTCTCCGCCGAGCCGGTCGTCGTCGGTGGGCCGCAGGTGAAGGACAAGATCAAGGAGCTCGTTCTCTACTCGATCTCCGAGGAGTTCTTCACGGTGCGAGCTCAGATGGGGCTCACGATCGCGGGCTGATCGCGGTGGCAATCGGGCCGACGTCGGGTCCGTCACGCGAGCTTGCTGGCAACTGCTGGTAGGCTCGCGTTTGATGCTCCGGATAGCGCTCGCAGCGTGCGGTTTGGTGGCGTGCGGTGGTGGCGGCAGCTCGGGGCCCGATCTCACCGTGACGACGACGTTCACGTTGACCGAGTCCGGTGGCCTTGGGCCGTCACCGATCGATCCGCTGCTGAACCAGCCGATCGGACTCGAGCTGGTGTTCGACGGCGTCGAGATCGGGCACGGGGCGTCGACTGGGTGCCGGTCGACGTACGTCGCCAAGACGGGGCCGACGTGGACCGTCAGCGGCCCCGTCGCCGCGACGATGCAGGTCGAGGTGCTCGAGCGGTTGCCCGACTGGGTCGTCGAGCTCCAGCTCTGCACGACGGCGACGCAGTCCGACGCGCAGATCGACTCGGTGATCGATCCGCTGAACCTCAACATCGGCTGCCTGTCGATCCCGGAGGCCGCGCAGGTGCGCGATGGCGAGGACCCCGTGCTGACGTCGTTCACCGGCACGAGCTGCAGCGCGACGCTTCTCGACGTCGTCAATAACCGCGTGCTGAACGCGCACGACTTCTCGGTGACGTTCACGACCGGCGCCGCGCGGTTGCCGTAGCGGCTCAGTGGATCGTCGCCGATATCCGGCGCATGCATACGAGATCGAGGAGGACGGCGAGCAGGGCGGGGCCACGACTGATCTCGGCGGATGCGCTACGCGCGATCGCGACGACAAGGCCGGTGAGACTCATGGACAGGCGCAGAGGAACAGGCGCGCACGGGCGAATCCACGCCCAGCTAGCTCGCGTGTTCCGTGCGAAACCGCTCAGCCGTTGGTCGGGCCCGACCACTCGCCGGGGATCGGGGTCGCGATGCTGCGCAGGCCGGTCACGCGGTAGACCTTGAGCTCCTCGGCCTTACCCTTGACCTTCACGGGCGGCAGCTGGGTGGCCTCGATGCGGCCAGCGACCAGGCGGTACGTGTCCTCGGAGATGATGATCTCGCCGGAGCTGGCGACGTTGACGAGGCGCGAGGCCACGTTCATCGCGTCGCCGATCGCGGTGTACTGGAGCGCGCGCGTCGAGCCGATGGCGCCGGTGATGACCATGCCCGTGTTGATACCGATGCCGATGCGGATCGCCGAGAGGTTCTCCGACGCGCGGGTCCGGTTGAACTCCTCGAGCGCCTGCAGCATGGCGACCGCGCACGACACCGCCTTGTAGGGTGCGTCCTCGATCGAGATCGGCGCGCCGAACAGGCCGATGATCTCGTCGCCGACGAACTTGTCGAGGGTGCCGGAGTACTTGAAGAGGACGTCGACCATGACCTCGAAGTACTCGTTGAGCGTGTTGACGACCTCCTGCGCGGGCCGGCCGTCCGACATCGTGGTGAACCCGCGAATGTCGGAGAACAGCATCGTGATCTCGTTGAGCCGGCCACCCTTCTCGATCACGAGCTTGCCCTGGACGACCTGCTCGACGACCGACGGTGGAATCAGCCGCGAGATCTGGGCGCGGGTCTGGGCTTCCTTCTCGATGCGGCTCGCAAGCCGTGCGTTCTGGATCGAGATCGCGGCCTGTGCCGCCATGCCGGTGCAGATCTGCAGATCCTTCTCGGTGAACGCGTTCGACGTGAACAGCGAATCGAGGTGCATGAGGCCGAGCATCTCGCCGGCGTGCAACAACGGCAGCGTCATCGTCGAGCGGATGCCCTGCATGATGATCGAGTGCGCGCCCGAGAACCGCGCGTCCATCGTCGCGTCCGACGACAGCACCGCGGCCTTGTTGTTGACGACCTCGGCCATCACGGTCTTCGACAGCACGATGTTCGGATCGCTCTTGCCGCTGCGCGTCTTCACGAAGCGCGGCGTCAGCTCGCCCTTGTCGTCCTGCAGCAGGATGACGCCGCGGTCGGCGCCCACGAGCTCGAAGGCCTTGTCGAGGATCTTCGGCAGCAGCTTGTCGAGATCGAGCTCGCTGCCGACGGCGCGCGCCAGCTCGTGGCCGATGCGCAGGCGCTCGTAGTCGCGGCGCAGGTTCTTGTCGTCGGGGATCTGGCGTTCCGGCATGAAGTCGCCGGTGTTCGCCTGGATGCGGCCGCGGATATGACTCTCGGTGAGCCCCGGCGCGATCGTGACGCGGCCGAGCGCATCGTCCGCCTTCGGCTTGTCGTGGAACACGATGCGCGTCGAGCCCATCGTGAACTCCTCGCCATCGACGAGGTAGTGATCGGCGACGCGCTCGCCACGGAGGAACGTGCCGTTGAGCGATCGGAGGTCGCGCAGCAAGAAGCGGCCGTCGGCGGCACGCTGGATTTGCGCATGCTCCTTCGAGATGATGCGATCGAGGATCTGGATCGTGTTATCGGGATGACGCCCGATCGTGTTGAAGGCGGCGAGCTCGAACTCCTGCCGTTCCTCCCCAGAGATGACGATCAGCTTGGCCATCGCGACTCGAAGTACCGCTTCGACCGATGGTAGAACGGGGCGCACGGAGGAGTAAAGGCACGTTCGTGACAACTCCTTGCCTCGACACGGGAAACCAGGTGCCCTTCGGACGATTTGTGGGCTCCACGACGGTCCCCCGGGGCTTGTGATCTGGCCTCGACTATGGCATCAGTACTCGCCCGAACGGCCCTGCGTTCGGGGCTGTTCGGTTTCTGCGAATGTGGCGGAATTGGTAGACGCGCTGGTCTCAGAAGCCAGTGGGTAACACCGTGGGAGTTCGAGTCTCCCCATTCGCACGGATTGCGGTCGCTGGGTACGGTATCGGCGTGGAGCTGACGATCGCAGTGTTCGGCGTTCCCGTCGGCGTTAGCGCCGGCGC
>JACCTC010000186.1 GCA_013812655.1 Deltaproteobacteria bacterium
CGCGAGCCGCCGGCTCGAGCTCGCACGCGAACGTGCATGCGATGCGTGGGCGCTCGAGGCGAACGAGGTGTCGCGGCCCGCGTATGCGCGCCTGCTTTTGCAGATGGCCCAGCTCCGCGTGGCGGCCGCATCGCCGCTCGCCGCTCCGCACGCCCTCGACGCGCGGATCGCAGCGGTGCTCGGACCGACCGCACGCCCGCGCCTCGGCATCGTCCACCGGCTCGCGCTCGTCGCGTGGGCGCTGGTCGCGCTCGGCGGCGCTCGCACCGCGGTCGCCGAGGGCAAGCCACCGATCTGCGTCTACACGCCGGCGCTCGCCGAGGCGATCCGCCAGGCCTATCCCGATGCCGACGCGGACGGCGACGGCGTGCTGTCGCGCGATGAAGCGTGCGACTACCAGGCCGAGCTGCGGCGTCATGCGCCCGAGCCCGCGCCAGCACTGCAGCTCGACGAGGCGCGGACGCCTTTGCTCGAAGAGCCCCTATGTTGCAATTGTGGCGACTCTGCGGGACTTTCCGGTCCGCTGCCGTCGTCGACTGAAGCGAGTTGTTTACGAGACGAAGAAGGAGTTTCGCGATGAAGATGATCATGCTCGCCAGCTTGCTCGCCGCGGTCACGGGTTCCGGCGCGTGCCAGCCCGACACCAAGAACCTCGAGCGCAAGGTCGATCAGATCCAGCAGGACCAGCGCAAGATCATGGAGATGCTCGCTAGCGGTCGCGCCGGTGCGGCTGGTGCGGCGCAGCCTCGCGCGCCGCGCGCCGAGCCCGATCGCGCGAAGACGTACTCGGTGCCGATCGAGAACGATGCGTTCGATGGCCCCGCAAACGCGAAGGTCACGATCGTCAAGGCCATCGACTATGCTTGACCCTACTGCGAGAAGGTCCGTGGGACCTTCAACGACCTGCATGCGAAGTACGGCAACGACCTCCGGGTCGTCATGAAGCACATGGTCGTGCACCCGCGTAACGCGATGGCCGGTGCGCTCGCACACTGCGCTGCCGCGAAGCAGGGCAAGCATAAGGACATGGATCGCCTGATCTGGGACAAGGGCTTCAACGTCCGCCAGCTCGATCTCTCCGACGTTCCCCCAGCCGAGGGCGGCGGTCAGCCGCAGAAGTGCTGGGATACCGCGGAAGGCTGCAAGTACGTCGTCTCCCATGCGCAGGAGCTGCAGCTCGACATCAACAAGTTCAAGGCCGACATGAAGGCCTGCCAGCCCATCGTCCAGAGGGACATGAAGGATCTGCAGCCACTCGCCGTCAGCGCGACTCCGGCGTTCTTCATCAACGGTCGCTACATCTCGGGCGCGGTGCCGATCGAGAACTTCATCGCCGTCATCGACGAGGAGCTGCGGAAGGCAAACGAGCGCATCGCCCAGGGGACGCCGCAAGCCGAGTACTACCAGCAGTGGGTCGTCGACAAGGGTCTCAAGACCGTCGAGATGCCCAAGCAGTAACCACGCAGCTCGCGAGAACGGGGCCGGCCACGTGGGCGGCCTCGTTGCGTTTCAGCAGTCGCGTTTCGGCAGCCGATGCCCGGTGCTACGGTGGGGCGTGGCACGGCTCACGTCGCGGCGATCCCAGGTCGTCATCCCCGAGCGCAACTGGGTCAACATCCAGTGGCTCGCGCGCCTGCGGTGGGCGCAGATCGCGGGGCAGGCGGTGACCGTGCTGGTCGGCCAGTTCTTGCTCGACGGTCGGCTGCCGATCACGTCACTGCTCCTCGTGATCAGCGTCGGCCTGGTCTCGAACCTCGGGCTCGAGCTCTACTTCTTCGGCGATCGTCGCCGCGACGGCGCACCTGCACGCACCGTCCGCGAGTGGCAGATCGCGGTCGTCATGATGCTCGACGTCGCGATCCTGACCGGGCTTTTGTACCTGACCGGCGGACCACACAACCCGTTCGGGTTGCTCTACGTCGTCCAGATCGCGCTCGCGACCGTGCTGCTCCACGCGCGCTGGCCGTGGATCCTGACGGGCCTGTCGTTCATCGGGTTCGGCATCCTGCTCGTCGCGCATCGCCCGCTCGAGATCCCCGCCGACAACCGAGCGATCGGCGTGTGGGCCGCGCTCGGCGTCGCGTCCGCGTTCGTCGTTCACTTCCTGCTTCGCATCACCGCGGCGCTCGGCGAACGCGATGCCGAGCTGACGCAGGCGCGCGGGCTGTCGGCGCGTCAGGAGCGCCTCGCCTCGCTCGCGACGATGGCGGCCGGCGCCGCGCACGAGCTGTCGACGCC
>JACCTC010000267.1 GCA_013812655.1 Deltaproteobacteria bacterium
CAGAGCCAGCGCCGCCGCACGTGGCTGGGCTATGGCGTGGTGATCGCCGCCGCCGCGACAGCGGTGGCCGTGATGAGCATCGCGACCCGCGTGCGTCCCGATCCTGCCCCGATCGCGATCGCTCCGACCGGCGCTCCCCTCGGCGCGGGCGTCATCGAGCTGCCGTCGCGCGCGCGCGTCCTCGTGCGTGCCGGGGCCGCCGTCTCGCTTGTCCGGGATGACGCCGCCGGAACGGTCCTCCGCGTGACGCGCGGGACGCTGCTGGCCAACGTCGCGAAGCGCGCGCCTGGGCGGCCGTTCGTCGTGCTCGCCGGGGACGTCACGGTCGAGGTCGTCGGCACCATGTTCACCGTCGACGTCGCGGATGACGGCAACGTCGCGGTCCGCGGCTACGAGGGCGTCGTGCGGGTCGTCACGCCCGCTGGCGAGACCCGGGTCTCCGCCGGCGAGAGCTGGCCGACGATCACGGCGGCGCCGCTGCTCGACGCCGGTGCGCTCGCGGAGGTCGCGTTCGCTCCGCCATCGCCACCGGCAGTGACACCGCCGCCAAGCGTGGTCGCGGCGCCGGCATCGTCGCCGACATCGTCGCCGACATCGACCCCGACGCCCAGCCAGCCGGAACCCGGCCGCGATGCGAAAGCAACGCCCAGGCCGCACGCGAGTCCGTACGCCGTCGCGAAGCGGCTCGAGGAGGCCGGCGATCTCGACCGCGCGCTCGCCGCGTATCAGGCGATCAGCGCGGGACCGGAGGCGGAGGACGCGCTCTACGCGGTCGGCCGGCTGCAGTACGGTGTCCTCCACGATCCGGCGGCGGCCCGTGCCACGTTCACGCGCTATCGAGCGCAGCACCCGCGCGGCCGGTACGCTCGCGCGGTCGACCTGCACTTGCTCGAGCTCGCCCTGGCGCGGCGCGACTACGAGACCGTCGAGAGCGAGGCGACCCGGTTCCTCGTCGCGCATCCCGGTGATGCCCTGAGTGCGCGGTTCCGGCTCGCCCGGGCGTCGGCACGCGTGCAGCGCGGGGACTGTGCCGGGGCAATCGCGGATCTCGACCAGCTGCCGACGACGCCGGCCTCGACCAGGCTACGCGCGGGCTGCGGGCCGTGACCGCGGAGACTCCTACCCACGTTCGAGGAGGGTCTGCTATACCCCACGGCCGCCATGCGCCACATCTATGCCGACTTCGTCGATCGCGTCGCCAAGCCGATGCGATACCTCGGCGGCGAGTACCAGAGCGTCATCAAGGCGGGCGATCCTGCGGTGGTCGCGCACGTCTGCCTCGCGTTTCCGGATGTCTACGACATCGGGATGTCGCATCTCGGCACCAAGATCATCTACTCGCTGCTGAACCGCGATCCGCGGATCGCGTGCGAGCGCGCGTTCGCGCCGTGGCTCGACATGGAGGCCGAGCTCCGCGCGCGCGGCCTGCCGCTGGTGTCGCTCGAGACCCAGCGCCCGCTCTCCGAGTTCGACGTGCTCGGCATCTCGCTGCAGTACGAGCTGACGTTCACGAACATGCTGACGCTGCTCGACCTCGGCGGGATCCCGTTGCGCGCCGCCGATCGCGCACCCGATGCGACGCTCGTGCTGGTCGGTGGACCGACGTCGTCGCATCCCGAGCCGATCGCGCCGTTCATCGACGCCGCGTTCATCGGCGAGGCCGAGGAGCTGCTGCCGCCGGTCGTCCTCGCGTGGGCCGCGATGCGCACCGAGATCCGTGCCGGCAAGCGGACGCGTGCCGACGCGCTCGCCGAGCTGGCGTCGCGGTTTCCGCTCTACGTTCCGTCGCTGTATGTGACCGAGGTCGACGATGCGACCGGCATGACGGTCGTCGGTGCGCCGCTCGATCCGCGGGTGCCGGCGCGCATCGGTCGCGCGATGGTCGCCGACCTCGATCAGTATCCGTTTCCGAGCGATACCCCGGTGCCGTACGCCGAAGCAGTGTTCGAGCGCGCCTCCGTCGAGATCGCGCGAGGCTGCACCGAGGGCTGCCGGTTCTGCCAGGCCGGCATGATCTACCGCCCGGTGCGCGAGCGCTCGGCGAGCTCGATCGCGGAGTCGCTGATCGGCGGCGTCGATCGCGCCGGTTACGAGGAGACCGGGCTGACCTGCTTGTCGACTGCGGACTTCTCGAGCATCACGCCACTCGTCAAGCACCTCGCCGGCGAGCTCCGCAAGCGCGGCGTGTCGATGTCGGTCGCGTCGCTGCGCGCATACGGGCTCAACGAGGATCTGCTCGACGAGCTCGCGCTGACGCGGATCAGCGGGCTGACGTTCGCGCCCGAGGCCGGCACGCAGCGGATGCGTGATGTCGTCAACAAGAACGTCACCGAGGCGCACATCGAGGAGAGCTCGCGGCGCGTGTTCTCGCGCGGCTGGCACCGCCTGAAGCTCTACTTCATGATCGGCCTGCCGACCGAGGAGGACGAGGACGTCCGCGGTATCGTCGAGACCGGCCAGCGCATGCTTCGCGTCGGGCATGGCCTCGTCGGTCATCGCGCCGAGGTCACGGTGTCGGTGAGCTCGCACGTCCCCAAGCCGCACACGCCGCTGCAGTGGTGCGCGCAGGACACCGAGGAGGAGATCCGCCGCAAGCAGCAGATCCTCCGCAACACGGCGCGGTCGAGCGATCGCAAGGCGCTGCGGCTCAAGCACCATCACAGCGGCATCTCGTTCATCGAGGGCATCCTGTCGCGCGGCGATCGCCGGCTCGCCGACGTGATCGAGGCGGTGTGGCGCGCCGGTGCTCGCTTCGATGGCTGGGACGAGGTCTTCGATCTCGCGCACTGGACGACCGCACTCGCCGCGCATGGCGTCGACGTCGCCGCATACCTCGGGACCCGGCCGGTCCACGCGCGGCTGCCGTGGGATCACATCGACGTCGGGCTCGAGGACGGCTTCCTGCTCGACGAGTACCGCAAGGCGCTGAAGGGCCGCGCGAGCCCGCCGTGCGGCAAGGTCGCCGGCATGCTGATCCACCACACGAACCTCGCGGAGGCCGAGCCCGATCGCCGCAAGCTCGTCTGCTACGACTGCGGCGTCGCGTGTGATCTCTCGAAGATGCGCGAGGATCGCCTCGTCGCGCTCCGCGTGCTCGGCGCCCAGGAGCCGACGCGCGCGCGGCCGGACCCGACGGTTGTCGCCGACGACGCCGGCATGGTCGACGTCTCGGAGCGGGGCGGCGGGAGCCCTGCGGAGCAGGGGCGCGTCGTCGATCGTGAAACGGATCGCGCCGAGCGTGTGCGGCTGGCAGGTCATGTCGGTGCCGGGATCCCGTGGACGACGTATCGCATCCGGTTCGCGAAGGTCGGCCGCGCCGCATACCTCGGTCACCTCGATCTCGTGCGGCTGCTGTCGCGGAGCTTCCGGCGTGCGGACCTGCCGCTCGCGGTGACGCGCGGCTACTCGCCCAAGCCGCGCATCAGCTTTGGCCCGGCGCTCGGGCTCGGCGTGCCGTCGCTCGGCGAGCTGATGGACGTCGATATCGAGCACGTGGTCCCGGGGCTACGGACCTGGGAGATGACGGACACCGCGGAGCGCGAGGAGCTCGCGGCCGAGGAGGTTCGCGATCGGCTCGCGGCCGTGTGCCCACCCGGCATCGAGATCCAGGACTGCACGATCGTCCGGCTCGCGGGGCATCCGACCGTGCGCGCGGGGCAGGCCGCGGACGTCGGGCTCGGCAAGCTGATCGATGCGGTCGAGGTCGTGATTCGCCCGGCGCCCGATGGCATGGCGCACGACGAGGCGCGGCTCGGCCGGATCGCGACGAGCTTTGTCGGCAAGACCTCGGCGCCGGTCACCCGGGCGGGGCAGGGCGACAAGGCCGGCAAGACGATCGATGTCCGCGGGCTCGTGACCGACGTCAGTGTGATCGCCGACGAAGCCGCGACCGTGCTGTGCGCCGCGCTCGACTGGCCGGTTGGACCGCTCCTGCGCGTCCGCGTGCGCGCGACCCACGACGGATCCGCCAAGCCCACCGAGATCGCGCGAGCGCTCGGCGTGTGGGGCAGCGACGACCCGCGCGCGACTCACGCGCAGATCGCACGGCTCTCGATGATCCCGCGCACTGCCTGACCGCTGGCAAACCCTGGCGAGGTCTGGGAGATCGGCACCGCCGATCGAGAGATCACGCTTTCTTCACGTCTTCGCCATGACCCTTTCACGCGGATCTCCGTCATGAGTGGGATGTGGACGTCATTGCTCGAAGCTCATCCTTCAAGCGGGGCACTCGGATCGCGCTCGTCCTTTTCGCGGCGTGGTCGCTCGGCGGCTGCGCGCTCGCGATCTCTGGCCCTGCGCCAGACCGGCCGCGCCTCGAGCTTCCGAAGTGCGACACCGGCACTGGCCCGGTCGTCGTCGACGGCCTGTGGGCCACGCTCTTCGGCGTCGTCGCGCTGGCAGCGTTCAGCGGCGACGAAGCCGAGGTTGGTCTCGCCGCGCTTGGCCTCGGCGTCGCGTTCGTGGCGTCAGCGACCAAGGGTCATTCGGCAGCCTCGGCGTGCCAGGCCGAGCTCGTCGCATACAGCGGCGAGGTCGCCGACCAGTCCCGTTTGCTCGCGAGCGAGGAGCAGCAGGGTCGCCAGCGCGCGCGGCCAGCGACTGGCCGCCGCGGTCCCGCCGACGGCAAGCCTGCGCCCGCCGTGACCAGCGTGCCGGAGCCGACCGCGCCCCCGGCGGCGACGCAACCCGACACGAACGATGCAGCCCTCGCTCCGCTCGGGACGCTGACAGCACCTGCAAAGCCGATCCCGACGCCATCGCAGGCTGCGATCCGGACACTGAACCCACGCAAGCCGGCGCCGGCGTCCGCCAAGCCGCCCGTCGATGACGATGTCTGGAGTGACTTCTGGAAGGTGGTCCCATGATCCGCGCGTGGCTCGTTGCCGCGACGCTGGCGATCGCGGTCGATGCCGCGCACGCCGACGACATCATCAAGGGCGCGGTCGTGAAGGTCGACCACCAGGAGATCTACGTGAACTTCGGCGACGCGCAGGGCGTGAACGACGGTGCGGCGCTGCGGATCAAGCGCACCGTCCGGCTGCGGCACCCGGTGACCCGTGGCGCTGTTGTGGACTGGGTGCCGGTCGGCTCCGCCACCGTGACCCAGTCGGGGAACCGGTTGTCGCGCGCGGTGGTCGGTGAGCTGATCTCCGCGATCAAGGTCGGGGACGTCGTCGAGGCGTTGATCGAGAGCGCGGACGCTCCGGCGCCGACGGTTCCGACGACGCCGACCCAGCCGAGCGAACCCGGCGCGCCACCCGTCGAGCCGGCGACCGCCGCAGTGCTCGCCGCGTTCACGGCACAGACGGGGATGTCGCTCGATGCGCGGATCGCGGCGTGGGAGCAGTACTTGTCGACCCACGGCAGCTCACCGTTCGCGCCAGCGATCCGCCAGGACATCGAGACGCTGCAGGGCCTGCGCGAGCAGATGCGACCTCCTGCGGTCGCGGGCGAGGAGCGCGTCGACGCGGTCGAGCACATCGCACCCGTGGAAGCCGAGCCCGGTAACGCGATCCCCGTGGTGTTCGTCGTCGCGCGTCCCGAGCGCGTCGCCAGCGCGTACCTGCACTACCGTACGCGTGATCAACGAACGTTCGCGCGCACGCTGCTCGTTCGGGAGCACGACATCTACCTGCGCGGTGCGGTGCCCGCGGACGTCGTGCGCACGCCCGGCGTCGACTACTTCGTCGAGCTGTCGACCCCGGATGGCCGCTCGGGCCTGGCGCTCGGATCGCCCGTCGAGCCGGTGCGGGTCACCGTGAAGCCGCCACCGCTCGTCGATCGCTTCGGCGGCGTCGTCGGTCGCTCGTCGGTCACCATCGCGGCCGAGTACCTGAGCTTCGGGACGTTCGACAAGCGCACCGGTAATCGGCGCGACGACATCGCCAGCGCTACCGTCGATGTCGGCTACCAGCTCGACACCATCGTGCAGCGGATCGGCGTCGGCTACGGCGCGATCGCTGGTGCCGGCGGGCTCGAGGACCAGGCGTGGGATGACATGACGCCGCTACCGGAGGCCGGGTTTCACTACGGCTACGCGGACGTCGAGCTCGGCGAGCAGCGCGGCATCCTCGGCGGCAAGCTGATCGCCGGTGTCGGTAAGACCGGTTTTGGTATGGGCGTCGAGATGCGCGGCCGCATCGGCCGGCGCGACGGCACGAACCTGAAAGTGAGCGGGATCAACCTCCCCGAGATCGGATGGGCGACCGACGTCCGGTTCGGCACCCGACCCGCCGGCGATCTGCTGATCGGGATCTCCGTCGGTGCGACCGATCAGCCAAACCGGGGCGACGTTGCCGCGAAGCTCGCAACCGAGCTCGAGTACATCGGCTGGCAACACGTGTCCGTGCTCTTGCGCGGCTCGTGGCAAGGCCGCTCGACCAAGCACGGTGGCGCTGGTGCCGGCGCGGCCCTGGGGTTTTCGTGGTGAGGAAGCACATGCAGCATGCGCTGACGATCGCTCTGGTCCTCGCGTTCGCGCCGGCACTCGCGCGAGCGGAGCGCGTTCGCCACGTCCCGACGGCCGACGCCGAGGCCGGCTCGGCACTCGAGCTGGTCGCGGCAGCGCCGTCGACGATCCCGAAGCTCGTCGTCCACTACCGCACGCTCGGCACCAGCGCGTTCGCGAGCCAGGAGCTGGTGCGCCAGGGCGAAGCGCGCTGGGTCGCGGTCGTGCCGCCGGCCGCGGTCGTCGCGCCCGGGCTCGAGTACTACCTCGCCGCCGGCGAGGCCGCGGTGTTCGCGTCGGCCGAGTCGCCGCATCGCACGCGCGTCGCGGTCACCGATGACGAGTCGCGACGCCGGCGTGACGAGGTTCGCGCGGGTGGCCGGCGCTCGCGCATCCACACGTCGTTCGAGTGGGTGGACTACGGCACGAACGTCGTCGGTGACAGGCGGCTCGACGACAGCTACTACCGGATCGACGCTGACTTCTCGTACCGGCTGTGGGCATACCCGCTCGACGAATTGCGCGTTGGCTACACGCGGCTGATCGGCCTCAAGGAGGCGCTCGGCGATGACTGCGCACCGGGTACCTCGGTCTGCAACACCGACGCCGGCTTCAAGGTCGCGGGTTGGTTCGAGCTCGGCCTCGCGCCGATCGATGGCATCGGCCTCGACGCCCGCGCGATGGTGCTCGCGACCCAGACCGGGTTCTCGGTCGGTGGCCGTGCCGAGCTCCGGGTCGGCGTGCGCGACGCGACGCACGTCGCGACCGGCGTCGAGCACATGGCCGATGTCGGCACCTCCGGCTTCTTCCGCTTCGGCTGGGGCACCGTGCCGAGGGTGCCGATGTCGGCGACGGTCGAGATCACCCAGCTTCCGGCGTCGTCGGCGCGCGCTGGCGTGCGGCTGTATTACGACATCGGTTTGCAGCTCCAGGAGGCACTCCGGCTCGGCGTCCGCGCCGGTTATGCGGCTCGCGATCAGGACCGCGGCGGCTTCACGGGTGGCGCGAGTGCCATCGTCGATTTCTGAGGAGCTGACATGAAGAACCCACTCCTCCTCTCGTTCTCTCGCTGGCTCGGACGATCGCTCGGTCTGGCGCTGGTGACGGCGTTCGCCGGGGCCGCGCACGCCGAGCCGGTCGTGCTCGCGGTCGACGGCAACGACATCTACATCGACCTCGGCGCGCGCGACGGCGTCGGCGCAGGCACCGAGCTCGAGCTCCTCCACGAGGTCGTCGTCCGCGATCCCCGTTCGGGGACGACGCTGCGCGATCACTTCGCCCTCGGCACGCTCGCGGTCGTCAAGAGCGGCGACAAGGTCAGCGTCGCGCGCGCCAGCGAAGGCCTCGGCAAGCGCGTGCTCGCCGGTGATCGCGTTCGCATGCTGTCCGCGAAGCGGACGTTCATCGATCCATGGAAGGAGCAGGTCGACGCGAGTAAGCCCAGCCCGGTCACGCCGCCGGTCACGCCCACGCCGTCGACGCCATCGACGACGCCCGGCAAGCCGGTCGATCACGCCGAGCTCGTCCGGGTCACGCTCGAGAGCACGCTCGGCAAGCCACCGGAAGATCGCGTCGAGCGCTGGCTCGAGCTGCTGCGCGCACAGCCGCGGACTCCCTACCTCGTCGCGATCCAGCGCGAGATCGCGACGCTGCGCGCGCAGATCACCGCACGCGACACCGCGCTCGCCCAGGCGCGCAGCGCCGACACCCATGATCGCGGGCCACGGATCGCCCGGCTCGCCGCGCTGATCGCGACCGACGATGAGGAGTCGCCGCTGATCATCGCGCCGGTCCAGCGCGCCGAGCCCGGCAAGCCGATCGAGATGAGCTTCCTCGTTCGCGTGCCCTCGCGCGTCGTCGTCCAGATGCCATCGCGGGTTGCCCGGGCATGGCTGTACGTGCGGCCGCCCGGCGAGCCCGGCTTCCGGCGTATCGAGCTGGTGGCGCATGGCGACGCGTACCTGCGCGCGACGATCGATGGGGCCCTCGTCCGGGCGCCGCGCTTGCAGTGGTATGTCGACGTCGCCGCGACCGCCGATGGCGAGCCCGAGGCCGTCCTCGGCTCGCAAGCTGCGCCGCGCTCGATCGCGGTCGAGGCAGCGGTCGGCGAGGCACCGATCGAGTCCGGGCGCTCGCACATCGACGCGCACGTCGACTACGTCGATTTCGACGGCGACCTCAACAATGGCTTCGATCAGTACTACCAGGCCGAGATCGACTTCACGTACCGGTTCATCAAGCCGGTGTACGCGGTGCGCCTCGGGTTCGGCACGCTGTCGGGGACCGGTGGCCCGAAGGACGTCATCGACGCAGATCCGGATGGCAAGTGCCTCGACGAGGCCGGCATCTACCAGTGCAAGAGCGTGACGTTCTCGTACGTCTATACCGAGATCGAGTACCGGGTCCGGCCGAACGTCGCGCTGATGATCCGCCCGCAGGCCGGTCTGCTCACGACCGACCGGATGCCAGGCGGCTCGCGGCGCCGCTGCGAGGGCGCGGACATCGAGGGCTGCGAGTTCTTCACCGGCTTCGGCGGCCGCGTGCGGCTGCGGCTCGGTGACGAGGCCACGACGAACCTCGTGATCGGCGCCGGCTTCACCGACGGTATCGGCACGCTGCTCGAGGCCGCGTACAACTGGCGCCCGGTGCCGACCGTGCCGGTGCAGCTCTCGGTGCAGGTCACCGATCAGCCGGTGCCCGAGGACTTCGGCGTCCGGCTCATCGGTGACGTCGGGTGGCGCAAGCTGTCCTGGTTCTACCCGTCGTTGCGGCTCTCCTATCAGGCGCGCGACATCGACCACGCCGGCTTCTCGGGCGGCCTGGCCATGAACTTCGACTGGTGAGGATCCGATGACCCGCAACACCTCGATCCTGATCGTCGCCCTGCTCGCGCGGACCGCCGCGGCCCAGGGACCGGCCCCAATACCAACGCCAACACCGGTACCGGCGCCACCCGGACCGGCCACCGATGCACCGCCAGCGCCGGCCGACGCCGTGCCGCGCGCGCTCGTGATCCACGTGCCGCCGCTCGTCGTCGATGCGGCGCAGCCGATCGAGCTCGTCGCGCAGATCGACGCACCGTTCGCCGAGGCGCTGACGGTGCGGTGGCGGACGATCGGCAACACCGGGGCTGCCTGGCAGGACGTCGTGTTCGAGCGATCCTCGGCGGGCGGCTGGTTCGCCGCGCTCCCCGCGGCGATGCCGCCGGGCGTCGCGTACTACATCCGCGGCCGCGATGCAGCGGGGGGCGAGGTCGATCACTTCGCCTCGGAACAAGCGCCGCACGTCGTGCGCGTGGTGCCGTCGCTCGTCGATCGTCTCGAGGTGCTCGACCGCCAGCGCACCGGCGATCGGCGCAACGAGATCTCGCTCGACGTGATCGGCCACGACTTCGGCAATCGCTATGATCTGCGCGACCGCTTCGTCCGCAGCGAGCTCGCCTACACGCGGCGCCTGCTGCGCCAGCTCCACTCGGTCACCTTCGGGTTCGGCTCGATCTCGGGGACGACGCCGGTGATGTCGCTGCCCGAGGATCTCGGCGGCGATGATGTCGGCCGCTCGCTGCGCTACGGCTTCGGCGAGGTCCGGCTGCGCGCCCATCCGTCGGTGTTCTTCGATCTACGCGGCGCGCTCGGCGCGAGTCACGATGGGTTCGACGGCGGCGTGCGCGGCGCGGTGACGTTCGGCAAGCCGTGGCGATCGTCGGTCACCGTCGGTGGTGAGTACCTCGGCGACCTCGGGCCGAGCGCCTGGGTGCGGCTCCAGTGGGACACCGCGCCGCCACTGCTCATGGGCGCGTCGGTGGTCCGCACCGATCTGCCGGGCGCGCTGATCGACTCGGCGGGCCTCTACATCGCGTACGACGTCGCGTACCGGATCGCCGATCGCGCGACCGTGCGCGCTCAGCTCTCGTACGGCGCGCGCGATGGTGCGTCGCATGCCGGCGGCGGCCTCGGCACGGCGATCGACTTCTAGTGGCCGTGCTATGACGCCGCCGTGACGGCCAGCCTCTCGGTCAACCTCAACAAGATCGCGCTGCTTCGGAACTCGCGGGGCGGCACCAACCCGTCGCCGCGGATCGCAGGCGCGACCTGCCTCGACAACGGCGCATACGGACTGACGCTGCACTGGCGCGCCGACAACCGGCACACGCGAATCGACGACGTGCGGACGCTGCGTGCGCTGTGCGAGCAACGGGGTGCCGAGTTCAACCTCGAGGGCGATGACCGCGCCGAGCTGATCGAGATCGCCGAGGAGCTCCGTGTCACCCAGTTCACCCTCGTGCCGGTCAAGCCGGGAGAGATCACGAGCGACCACGGCTGGGACCTGCCGCGCCAGCACGACGTGATCGCGCCGATCATCGAGCGCCTGAAGCGCCAGCGGATCCGCACGGCGATCTTCGTCGACCCGGTGCCCGAGATGATGGCGGCCGCGGCGGCGACCGGTGTCGATCGCGTCGAGATCTATACCGAGCCGTACGCGGCGTCGTGGGGCAAGCCGGTCTTCAAGGACGAGCTTGCCCGGCTGCAGGCGACCGCACGGGCCGCCGTCGCCGCCGGCATGAAGGTCAACGCAGGTCACGATCTCGATCTCCGCAACATGCCGCTCGTGGCGCGCGAGGTGCCGGAGATCGTCGAGGTCTCGATCGGCCACGCGCTGCTCGCGGACGCGCTCTATCTCGGGCTTGCCGAGGCGGTGCAACGCTATGTCCGGGTGTGCCGCGGCGAGGCAGTCGGTGTCCCGACCACCAAGTAGCGCGGCCGGCGCGGTCGCGATGCTCGGCATCCTCGCAGCCTGCGCCGGGAGCGCGAAGCCGGCGCGCCGGCCATGCCCGACAGCCGCGATCGTGATCGCCGGTCAGGATGACGTCGACGCGCTCGCAGGTTGCACCGCCGCGCACGCGATCACGATCCGCACCGGCGTCGCGCTCGACCTCGTGCCGCTCGCATCACTCGCGACGATCACCGGCGACCTGCGGGTCGGCCCCAGCGTCGCGCTGGACGAGCTGCGACTCCCCGGCCTGCGCTCGGTCGGCGGCACGATCGACGTCGCGAGCAATGGCGATCTGCACGGGGTGTTTTTCGCGAACCTCGAGCGCGCCGGTCAGGTCGCGATCGAGGGCAACGTCGCGCTCACCACGATCTCGTTGCGGCGCTTGCGGGCGGTCTCCGGCTCGCTCGTGGTCTCGCGAAGCGGCGACCTCGAGCTCCTCGAGCTCTCCGGACTGGTGTCGGTCGGCGGCGAGCTCGCGGTCACCGACAACGCGCGGCTGACCTTGCTCGAGCTCGCCGGGCTCCAGCATGTGGGCAGCCTGCGCATCGCCAATAACCCCGAGCTGCCGCCGGACTTCGTCGACGGGCTCGTCGACCGCCTGGGTGCCAGGGCGACCCCACCAGCGGTCGATCCGGCGACCGGATCCGCAGTGCCGCCCACCACGCCGCCCACCACGCCGCCCACCACGCCGCCCACACCTTAGGCCCACGCCTCACAAGCGCGTGCGGCGCTGCGGACAGCCTGGTTTCGAGGCGGTATCCTGAGCGCCATGTCACGCGATGTACTCGAGCTCGGCGGATCTCTCGGCTTCCTCGACGAGCTCGCGCAGCAGTATGCGGAGCAACCTGCCGGCGTCGACGCGAGCTGGCACGCCCTCCTCGAGCCGAATGGTCACGTGCCGGGCGGCGCGGCCGAGGCCGCCACCACGAATGGTCACGGCAACGGCGCGGCGCAGGCTGCCGCAGCCACCGCGGCCCCGGCACCCGCCACCAACGGCAACGCCGGCAGTAACGCCGGTCTGCGCGAGCCGACCACGTTGCCGCCATCGTTTGACCCGAGCCGGCCGGGCCTGCCGCGCCTTGGTCGCCCTGGCACCGTCACGATGTCGACGATCATGGCGGAGCCGGTCGCGTCGGTGTGGCCGCTCGTCAACGCGTACCGCACGCGCGGTCACTTCGCCGCGACGCTCGATCCGCTGGGCCTCCTCGAGACCGCACGGATCAGCGAGCTCGATCCTGCGACCTGGGGCTTCACCGAGAAGGACATGACGCGGCGGATCGAGCCAACGGGGATCCATGGTCTGCCGAGCGCGACCGTCGCCGAGCTCGTGCTCTACCTGCGACGGATCTACGCCGGCTCGGTCGGCGTCGAGTTCATGCACATCTCGTCCCCGGCACGCCGGTCGTGGGTTGCCGAGCGGATGGAGACGAACATCGCGACGGCGCTCGCGAACGACATCCGCACGCGCATGCTCGTGCTGCTCATCAACGCCGAGCAGTTCGAACGCTTCTGCCATACCAAGTATCCCGGCACCAAGCGGTTCTCGCTCGAGGGCAGCGAGAGCTTGATCCCGTGTCTCGACCTCGTGCTCACGCACGCGGCGCGGCTGGGCGCGATCGAGGCGGTGATGGGCATGGCGCACCGCGGCCGGCTCACCACGATCGAGTCGATCCTCAAGCGGCCGGGTCGCGATCTGTTCGGCCAGTTCGAGGACGTCGAGCCCGAGAAGGCGATGGGCGGTGGCGACGTCAAGTACCACATGGGGTTCTCGACGGATCGCCTCGACGCGAACGGCCACGCGATGCACCTCTCGCTCGCGTTCAACCCCAGTCACCTCGAGGCGGTCAACCCGGTTGTCGTCGGTCGCGTGCGCGCGAAGCAGATCCGCCACGGCGACGTCGAGCACCGCCGCGTGCTCGGCATCCTCGTGCATGGCGACGCCGCGTTCGCGGGGCAGGGGCTCGTGCCCGAGACGCTGCAGCTCTCCGGGCTTCCCGGCTACCGCACTGGCGGCACCGTCCACATCATCGTCAACAACCAGGTCGGCTTCACCGCATCACCCGCGGAGCAGCGCTCGACGCCCTACTGCACCGACGTCGCGAAGATGCTCGAGTGTCCGATCTGGCACGTCAACGGAGAGGATCTCGATGCGCTCGCTCGTGTCATCGAGATCGCGTGCGAGTACCGCACGCAGTTCTCGTCTGACGTCGTGATCGACATCTACTGCTATCGCAGGTACGGCCACAACGAGAACGACGAGCCGAGCTTCACGCAGCCGCTGATGTACGAGGCGATCAAGAAGAAGCTGTCGCCGGTCGAGGTCTACTCGCGGCGGCTCGTCGAGGAAGGCGTGGTCACCCCCGACGAGGTCACCGCGATGACCCAGCGGCGAGTGGCCGAGCTCGAGGCCGAGCTCGAGGCCGCGAAGGCCGCGAAGCAGCGACCGGATGCGCCGTCGATGACCGCGATGTGGCGCGGCTACCGCGGCGGCATCGCCGAGGCGCCTGACGACACGGAGAGTCGCGTGCCGCGCCAGCTCCTCGAGAACATCGCCGCGACGATGACCGAGATCCCTGCCGGGTTCACCGCGCATCCCAAGATCCTGCGGCTCCTCGAGCAGCGCGCGCAGATGGGCAAGGGCGAGCGCCCGATCGACTGGGGCATGGCGGAGATGCTCGCGTTTGGCTCGCTGCTCCACCAGGGCATCAACGTCCGGCTCAGCGGCCAGGACTCGGCGCGCGGCACGTTCAGCCACCGCCACGTGATCGTCACCGACATCAAGACCGGGCGCGAGCACCTCGTCCTCGGTGGCCTGCATCCCGATCAAGGTCAGTGCCGGATCTATGACTCGCCGCTCTCGGAGGCAGGCGTGCTCGGCTTCGAGTTCGGTTACTCGCTCGATTATCCCGATGCGCTCGTCATGTGGGAGGCGCAGTTCGGCGACTTCGTGAATGGCGCCCAGGTGATCATCGATCAGTTCATCACGTCGTCGGAAGACAAGTGGAAGCGACTCTCCGGCATCGTGCTGCTGCTGCCGCACGGCTACGAAGGGCAGGGGCCCGAGCACTCGAGCGCGCGGCTCGAGCGGTTTCTCGAGGCGTGCGCCGAGCAGAACATCCAGGTCTGCCAGCCGACCACCCCCGCCCAGATGTTCCACATGCTTCGTGGTCAGGTGATCCGCCAGCTCCGCAAGCCAATGGTCGTGATGACGCCGAAGAGCCTGCTGCGGTTGCCGTCCGCGACGTCGACGCTCGACGAGCTCGCGAGCGGGCGCTTCCATCGCGTCCTCCACGACGAGCTCGCGGATCCCGAGAAGGTCACCCGCGTGCTGATGTGCACGGGCAAGATCTATTACGAGCTCGCCGACGAGCGCGCGCGCCGTGCCGACCCGACGGTTGCGATCGTACGGCTCGAGAAGCTCTATCCGTGGTGGCCGCATCTGGTGACCGCGTCGTTCGAGAAGTACGGCAAGCTGGCCGAGCTGTTCTGGGTCCAGGACGAACCCTGCAACATGGGCGCGGGCAACTTCGTGACGCCGCGCCTGCAAAGGCTGCTCGACGGCAAGGGCATCGCGTACGACTTCATCGGCCGTGCCGAGAGCGCGAGCCCGGCGACCGGGTCGCACAAGGCGCACGTGCTCGAGCAGCAGCAGATCCTGAGAACCGCGTTCGATCCGCGCTGACTTCACGCGCCACGAGCGAGAGACCGGCTTCCCGACGCAGGTCCGGCCGTGAATCCTTGGTAGCATCCCGCCATGGCGGATCTGGTCGTACCTCAGCTAGGCGAATCGATCACCGAGGCTGTTGTCGCGCGTTGGCTCAAGGAGGTCGGCGATGCCGTTGGCATCGACGAGCCGATCGCGGAGCTCGAGACTGACAAGATCACCGTCCAGCTCCCGTCACCGGTCGCCGGCGCGCTCTCGAACGTCAAGGCGCAGGTCGGTGCGACCGTGAAGGTCGGCGAGGTGATCGGCTCGGTCGAGGCTGGCAAGGCTGGCAAGACGGCCGGCGCCGGTGTCGCAGCGCCCGCCGCGGCACCTGCCGATGC